>CAZXSG010000950.1:0-2418 GCA_964643185.1 uncultured Holophagales bacterium | reverse complement strand
GACACACTGCAGTTGCTGGCCTCGTGGGGCCTGCCCGTGGAACGGCACTGGCGCGTCTCGGGAACGCAGTACGAGAAGACGGCCGCGTGCTGGCTCCGGAACCTCGACCGGCACCGGAGCGAGGTCCTCGCGCTCTTCGAGAGAACCTACGGGAAGCCCGAGGCGCGGAAGCGCTTCGGCGCCTGGCGTCTCTTCTTCATGGCCTGTGAGGAGCTCTGGGGCTACCGCGGAGGGAACGAGTGGCTGGTGAGCCACTACCTGCTTTCACCGCGCTAGTCTGGCGGCATGAGTGACCAAGCCGGTTTCCTGAAAGCCGTCACATCGGGTGATCTCGAAGGGGTGAGGGCGCGTCTCGCCGAAAACCCCGCGCTCGCGGGAGCGTGCAACGAAACCGGCACGCCGGCGACGCTCCTCGCGCTCTACCATCAGAAGGGCGACATCGCCGCGCTCCTCGTGGCCGCGAAAGAATCCTTGTCGGTCTTCGAAGCCGCCGCCTTCGGGAGAACCGCGTCCCTCGCCGCGCTCCTCGACGCGGATGCCGCGCTCGCCGACGCGTTCGCCGGGGACGGCTTCAACCCGCTCGGCCTTGCGGCGTTCTTCGGTCACGAGGAGGCCGTGGCGCTCCTCCTCGGCCGAGGGGCCCAGGTGGGTACCGCGTCGCGAAACGCGATGAAGGTCACCGCACTCCATGCCGCGACGGCCGCCCGCAGTCTGCCCATCGTGCGGCGCCTCCTCGAGGCCGGCATCGACGTCGACGCCGCCCAGCAGCAGGATTTCACGGCCCTTCACGAGGCCGTGAGGTCGAACCAGCCCCTACTCGTCAAAATGCTCCTCGCTCATGGCGCGAACCCTCTCGCGAGGGCCGCCGACGGCAGAACCCCGGTCTCGATCGCGGAGGCCGCGGGCTCGCAGGATCTGGTGGCGCTCCTGGCGGCTTCCCTTCGTCCCGGGGGCATGGGAGAGTCCGCGCCATGAGCTCGATGTTCGATCCCGCTGGCCGTGCCTCGATCCTCGAACGCCTCGCGCGCCTCGAAGCGGCGAGCACGCGGCAGTGGGGCACCATGACCCCCGCACAGGCGCTCGCTCACTGTTCGGCCGCAGTCGAAACGGCCACGGGCGACCGTCCGATGAAGCCACGATTCATCGGGAAACTCCTGTCGTGGATGGTCCTGCCTTCGATCCTCGCGGGCAAGTCGTTCAGCAAGAACGCGCCGACGGATCCCACGTTCGTGGTCGGCGACGCGCGGGACTTCGCCCGCGAGCGCGAGCGCCTCGTGTCGCTACTCGGACGCTTCGCCGAGCGCGGGCCCGAGGCCGCGGGCAAGGCGACTCATCCGTTCTTCGGGAACCTGAAGGGCGACGAATGGGGCGTCCTCGTGTACCGGCACCTCGACCACCATCTCCGGCAGTTCGGCGCCTGACGAGGCTCGTGGTCTCTAACGGCTGGACCCACTATCCCTCCAGGGCTTGGGCGAGATCGGCGCGCAGATCGTCCTCGTGCTCGAGCCCCACCGAGACCCTCAGAAGGTTCCCGGGTGTCGTCGAGCCCGGCCCTTCGCTGGTTGCCCGGTGCTCGATGAGGCTCTCCACGCCGCCCAGCGAGGTCGCGCGCGTGAAGAGCGCCACGCGTCCGCTGACGGCCAGGGTCTCCTCACGGCTCCCCTTCACCCGGAACGACAGCATCGCGCCGAACGCCGACATCTGGCGGACAGCGATCGCATGCCCCGGATGCGACGGCAGACCGGGGTAGTGCACGGCCTCGACCCGCGGATGCGTTTCGAGCCAGGTCGCGAGCGCGTGAGCCGTTCGCGCCTGCCGCTCCACGCGGACCGGCAGCGTCCGGAGCCCGCGGAGGACGAGCCACGAGGCAAATGGTGAGGCCACCGCGCCGAGGATGTGCCGGGCATGGAGCGCCTCCTCGTGGAAGAGCCCCGTCTCGCGAAACACGAGAGCGCCCCCGATGACGTCACTGTGCCCGCCCATGTACTTCGTGGTCGAGTGGAGGACGACGTCTGCGCCGAGGTCGAGGGGCCGCTGGAGCACCGGGGTCGCGAACGTGTTGTCCACGACGACCCGGGCCCCCTTCTCGTGGGCGATCGCGGTGGCCGCGGCGAGGTCCGTGATGCCGATGAGGGGGTTCGACGGGCTCTCGAGCCACACGAGACGCGTCTCGGGACGCAGGGCCTCACGAAGGGCCGAGAGGTCGTGCATCGGCACGGCATCCCACGTCATGCCCCACTTCGAAAGGTAGTCGCGGGCCGCGGCCCGCACCCCGGCGTAGAGATCCTCCGGAAGCACCACGTGCGCGCCCGCGGGCAGCGCCTGCAGGAGCGCCGACGCCCCGCCCATGCCCGACGAGAAGCCCAGCCCCGCCGCGCCCCCCCCGAGCGCGGCGGGGGCGGTCCCGGGCCCCCCCTC
>CAZXSG010000949.1:0-2420 GCA_964643185.1 uncultured Holophagales bacterium | reverse complement strand
GCCGCGCCAGCTCCCAAGAAGCAAGCCGCGCCAGCCCCCAAGAAGAAGCCCGCGATGACCCTGTCGCTCAACGGCGCCCTCACGCGCTACATTGCGGAAGTGGCTTCCGAGAGCTACCTTGAACTCGGCTTCGGTGGCGCCATGCAGGTGCGTTTTGCCGATCCGCTGGGCATCAACGGCCGCACTTGGTCGGTCACAGCAAGCGCTTCGACGGCCCAGGCAGCCTACGATGCGTTGACGTATACCGGGGAGTTTCGCGAGCGGCAGGGGCCCTTCCTGCTCGCGCTGCTGCTCCTGAACTTTCCGCTGTTCATCACAGTCCTCGTGAACGGCCGCTGGTCGGCCGCCATGCGGCGCATTCAGTTCGGGCTGAGCCTGGCCCTGTGTGCGGCCATGGTGTGGACCGTTCTGGGAGGCCCGGTCTTCCTCGCGCCGCAGAGCGATCGAGCCGCCAAGGCCTCGCTGATTCTCGTCACCGCGCTCACGATCGCGGGCCTCGGGGTCCAGATCTTTCGGAGCGTGCGGCCGGCCCCGAACCGGGCCTAGCCTTGCCCGCTCGGAACAAAGCGAACGGTGTCGCCCACCCGGATCGTGCCCGTGCGGATGACCGTTCCATAGACGCCCGCGTTGTTGCCGTTCAGGCGGACGACAGTCTTCATGACGCGCGCGTCGTGCTTCGCCGAGTCCGGGTCCAGGTTGACGATCACGCAGCGCACGTCGCGCGCGGTGACGCTCACGGCCGGCCCCGGTTCGTCTTGGCCGCCGTTGCTGCCGCTGCCGCCGTTGCCGCCGTTGCCGAACAGGAGCGTCCCTCCGACCCAGGCATCCTCGTGAAACGTCTCGAGGTCGGGTGTCTCGAGCACGATGTTGGCCCGGAAGCGCCTGCGATCGAGATCCATGCCCGCCTCACGACCGATCCCGGACAGGGTGGTGAGGCTGATGACCGACACGGACGCGTCATCGAAGATTCCGTTCCTGAGCTTCATCAGCTCGAGGGCGCTGCCCAGGCGGCCGGCGACCTCGCTCTGGAGCTCGGCGCTGCGGAGCGCCAGCTCGGTTCCGGACGGTGTGCGGACGTGGGTCGGCAGGGGCTCCCGGCTGCTCTCGTCGAGCCCGAACGGGTGGTAGAGAAGCAGCTCGGGAAGGCGGCTCGCGCTGAGCCAGGGGAAGCCGCTGTCGTCCCCCAGGCGCCGGAAGGCGAAGCGACGATCGCCGTCGAGGCCGTGCCAGCCGAGGAACGCGGATTCCGCCGCGATACCGGCCATGGACTTGACGGGATACCGCACGAGCTCACGAACGTGCCCGATCTCGATCATTGTGCCGTCACTATACGCGGGCGAACCTCGGGTCAGGCCTTGTAGTAGAAGATGCCCCACCAGGGATGTACGCGGCTTCTCTGGTCGCACCACTCCCGGAACGTGCCTTCGGGCGCCTTGCGGTACTCGAGCCAATCCGCGAGGAGACGCGCCAGGCCTTCGGTCTCTTTCCGGAGCATGCGCATGGCTTTCACGTCCGCGCCACCTTCGAGGAGCGCAGCCGCCTCGTCGAGAGCGGACGCGGCGTCCGCCTCGTCACCGATGAACAGGCCTTCGACGAGATGATGGGTCGCGTAGGAAACGAACTGCAGGAGCGCCTCCACGATGGCGGCTCGGACCTCGAGGTCCTGCGGGTTCATGGCGAGCGCCGCGCGCAGGGTGTCCTGATCCCGCCCGAAGAGACCGAGCTCGCGCGTGGCGATCGCGTTCGTGGGCTCCTCGGCCCGCCAGGCGACGAGAACCGGCTCGATGAACTTCCTCTGGAGGGGCACGGACAGGAACTGGTGAGCCTCCGGAGTTCGTCTGTTCAGCTCCAGAATCGTCAGAGCGACGTCGCGGCACACTGCGGGACTCCACGTCTTCGCGTTGGCGAAGAATGCGTCGAGCTCCGCGAACGCCTGGCGACGCAGCCCACGCTCGCGGAGCTCGCAGTAGCGGGCGAGATGCTCGAGCCGTGCGTCCGTTCGCAGAGCCGCAGCCAGCGCCAGGAGCCCCTCGAAGTTCTCGCGGTTCCAGTAGTGGTCTGTCATTTCGAGCGTCGGCCGTGGGCCGCGACCACCTCCGGCCGGGCTACTTCCAGGAGATGGCGGCGAGCGCGGCCCTCGCTTCGGTGTACCTGTGGAGCGCCGCCTTCGGACCGGACACGGAAAGCACGACCAATCCAGTGCGTCCGGAAACGATCGCGCTCGCCTGGAAGGACCTCTCGTCGGCCGAGGTCGCGACGATCTCGCGAAGGAGCGTCCCATCGGGCAGCCCCGAGACACGCCACGGAGAGGTGGCCTTCAGTCCTGCCTTTGCGATGCGCTGGTCCTCGGCGGCGACCGCCCGCTGCAGGGCCTGGCCGCGCTTCGCATTCGCGTCGGAGTCGGACAGGCCGGCCGGATC
>CAZXSG010000948.1:0-2424 GCA_964643185.1 uncultured Holophagales bacterium | reverse complement strand
CCCACTCGCGGGTCTGGGCGAGGGCCTCTTTCAGGCAGGCATCAAAAGCCTGGGTGTTGCTGGCGTCCATGCAGCCGGGCTCTTTCGTGGGCGGTGGGAAATGGGACTATGTGTCGGTCATTGTGACGAACAGCGTACTCCCCCAACACCGGAAAAGAAACCCGGAAAACCGCCAGTTCAGGGCTTTTACATCAGTGCGCCCCAGCCGTCGGGCCCGCCTCCGCCGCCCGTGTTCGCCGCCCCGAGCTCCAAGCCTGGTATGCCCGCGTATCTCGAGCGGAGCGGGTCGGTGAGCCGGCCCGCTGACGGGCTGCCACCTCCTCCTGCGTTCTTCGAAACCACGAAGTCGCCCCTGGATTCTCCGACGGGACCGGTGGGCAGCAAGGTCGCCGGCTACTCGAGCTACAGGTCCGCGGGAACGACCGGTCCGATCCAGCCGCCTCGGCCGGTGGAGCTCGCGGCGCCTCCGGATCTCGAGGCCCGCCTCCGGCGTCCGTCTCCGCCCGTTCCGTCCGCGACGCCGGAGATCCCTGCGATCTCGACCGGTCCTGTGACGAGCCCGGTTTCGCTTCCCCAGGGGCCGGTCCCGCGGCCGGACTTCTCCGATCCGATCCGGTCGCAGCCCATTCCGAGAGTCGCTCGGGAACGAGAGCCTGCTGCGGCTCCGGGCGTACCGCCCTCCGCACCTGCTGCCCCGCCCTACGCACCTGCAGTTCCGTCCGCGCCCGCCCGCCCCTCCCCCCAGGACCTCCTCGAGATGACCTACGACGGGTCGCGGGGACCAAAGGCGGTTCCAGCCGTTCAGGACGCGATCCTCGTCGAGGCGCCCGTTCCGAATCCTCCAGCCTCAGTGCCTAGCCTCGATTTCGTACGTGACGTCGCTTCGTTCCAGCCACCGTCACGGGTCGACGCAGGCCCGGCCGCGCGAGATTCCGAACCCCCTTCGGGAGGGCGTGAGTTCGCGGCAAACGAGGAAGCTGGAGACGAGATTCCCCCGGGACCGGAGTGGTTGGAAGCCCAACAGGCCGCCGCCCGCTCAGCTACGGAAACGGAGGAGCCGTCTTCCTCGGTGGAAGGCCCGGTCCCATCGCAGCTGGATCCCTTCCTGGCCACGGGTCTTGCTCGTGAGGCGCCGCCGGTTCCGGCCGATTCACTCGAAGAGGACCCCTTTGCGGAGGCCGCGACCGCGTCAGCCATCGACGACGGAGACCTCGTCCCCGAACTCCCTCTGGAGGGTTCCGACGTACCTGCTCGTGAGGCTCCGCCCGTTCCTGCCGACCTCGCCTTTGCGCCCCCAACGGACGCGCAGACCGCCTCCGGGCGCGCGGACGAGGGAGAGCGGATGTCCTCGTTTTCCGTGGCTCCGTCTTTTCCCACCTCGTCGGACAGCGTGTTCGGCGACAGCGCGGAACCCGTCGTCTCGCCAACGCTTGCGGCCCTCTACGAAGAGCAGGGCTATCACCGGGACGCCGGAACGGTGCTGCAAACGCTGGCCGCGCGGGCGGACGATCCGGAAGTCGCGCGGCAGCTCAGCGACCACGCCAGGGTCGAGGCGACGCGCTCTCTGAACGGCCTTCCCAGGCTTCGCCTGCTTGCCGAGCGGCTTCCTCCCTCCCCGCGCCTTCGTCTCGAGGACTTGAAGTCCAGCCTTTCGGGGCTCTCAGCCATCTCCGGAGTGACGTCGGGGGCTTTGACGGATTCTGAAGGACTCGCCGTGGTGGCGTTCTCGAACGACGGCGATGAGGTTGCGGGGGAGGCTGTCGCGGCAGAACTCACGGCGTTCTGGAAGGCGCTCAACCGGACCGCCGACGAACTCGGCGGGGGAGCCGCGAGATTCTTCACCGTAACGGCTGGAGAGACGGTCGCCGCCGTGTGCCGGATTTCCGATTCCTATGCTCTCATCCTGCGTGCGGAGACGGCGGTTCCGTTGGGGCAGCTGCGCTACGAAGCCATGCGTACCGCCTCGCGGCTCTCTCCGCTCCTCGGCTGAGGTCCACGCTCCCCGCGGCCTTCTGCGGCCTCGCGGGCGCAGAACGACGAGAAGTGAGTCTCATGAATTTCAAGGAGATCAAGGAACTGGTCGACCTGGTCGCTCGCAAAGGCGTCGGGTCGCTGGAGATCGAACGTGCCGGGTTCCGCATCCGCATCGAGGGCGCTGCCTACGGACCCTTTGACCCTCGTGGACGCCGAGGTCCCGAGGGGGCCGCCGAGCGCGTCGAGGTGCTGCCCGCGAGTGTCGTCGCGCTGGCCTCGGGCGCACCCGCGCCGGCGGCCTCCGCGACGGTCATCGCATCCGCGACGCCGGTAGCCGCCACGAACGAGACGGGCCATGCGGTGACGTCTCCGATCGTCGGGACGTTCTACCGAGCCTCGAACCCCGATTCCGATCCGTTCGTGAAGGTCGGTGACGAAGTCACGAAGGGC
>CAZXSG010000947.1:0-2426 GCA_964643185.1 uncultured Holophagales bacterium | reverse complement strand
GCCCGGGGCTTTGCGCTCTCGCGGAGCGCCCGCTTCGTCCACGGGCGCCGCCCGCGAAAGGACGCGCGCGCCAACGGCGCTCTCCGAGAGGCCGAGATCCGTGAGGGTCTTCCGAACCACCACGGCCGGCAGGAACCGGCTCATGGTCTGCTCGACACAGCCGTAGGGATAGTCGAGAAGGTACGGCAGCGCCCCGAGCATGGCCCCGGCCAGGCTCGGTTCGACCTGTACGGTCATGCGGGCGTTGCGGCGTTCCGCGGGCAGGGTGAGAACGATCGACGCCTCGGCGCCGGTGAGCTTGCCCGACGCGGTGAGGAGCTTCTCGATTCCGTGCTCGTGAACCGGGACCGTTCTCTCCATCGCGTCGCTCTGGGTCTCGCCCCGCGCCGAGACGCGAAGCAGCACGTTGCGGGGGTCCCTGGCCGTGACCTTCCAATCCACGCGGGTATCCCCGTTCGCCGGGACGAGGACCGGAGCACCGCTTCCGCTTCCGGCGAGCTCGAGGCCCTCGGCCTCGAGCTTCGGTCTCACGGTCATCGGCACGGCGGTGCCGTTCTCGAGAACGGCCGAGATCGTCGCGATGTCCCCGGAAACGAGGAACCGCGGCGCCTCGAGACGCACCATCAGGGGCAGGCTCGAGCGGAGTGAACCCGTGCCGAGCCCGTACTGATTGCCCATCGACGCGCCGCGCGCCGTGGCCTTCCAGGTGGTGAGGCTCTCCGGCAGCCGCACCCTCACGGTGGCCTTGCCATCGGCGCCGGTGGTCACGTCGGGCTGCCAGAAGGCCGTCGCGCGAAAGTCGGTCCTCACGTGAATCGCAGGTTCCAAGAACGTCTTGCCGCTGACCAACGGGGCTTCGCCCGTCACCACGATCTTCGCGGCATAGTCGTTGCGGCTGAGGGAGTCACTCATGCCTACAATCAGGGTTGGGGCCCCAGCAACGGGTTCGAGGGGATGGAGGTTCCTTCCTTCCAGACTCCACGTCGCCACCTTGGGCGGAGGGGGCGGAGCCGAGTTCCCGCGCAGAGCGGCGAGGGCGGAATCCTCGAGCTTGCCGTCGGGTCCGATGCTCTGCCTCACGTACTGTCTGTACTGCATCGACGAGGTCGTCTGTACGGGGAAACCACGCTTGCGGCCGTGGAAAAAGGACCGCGGATCCCCCGAAACGTCCTTCTGCACGTAGGAGACCGAGTCGTCCACGATCGCGATGCCCACCTCCGCGCGGACCGGCTTTCCCAGGTTGTCTGTCGCAGTCACGTCGAGAGGGAGCTCCTCGCCGGGCCGCAC
This sequence comes from uncultured Holophagales bacterium, assembly GCA_964643185.1. GTDB lineage: Bacteria > Acidobacteriota > Thermoanaerobaculia > UBA5066 > UBA5066 > JAEUQS01. Next base: position 1,139 of record CAZXSG010000947.1, on the reverse strand, counting down.
ATCACTGCGGGTCGGGGTCACCGCGAGGTCGAGAAAGTGCTGGGTCGGAGGGACGAGAATCTCCTTCGCCGCCTGGAGGATCCGGCCTTGCCTGATCGACGTCGCCGTGAGGTTCGCATTCGGGGTCAGCTTCTCGTCGATCGGAATTTCGAGGAGAGCGACGTCGCCCTCCATACGCAGCACCCGCATGGATTCGACCGACTCGCCTTCGGTCGTGAACAGCAGCCAGCGGTTCCCCGAGCGCGCGACGACGAGCACCCGCGCGACGTCGCCAGGCCGGTAGCCGGCCTTGTCTGAAATGATCTCGATTCCGGTGTAGGGAATCTGATAGCCCAGGCTCGTCGTTTCGGCCCGCGTGACCCACAGTCCCGACTGTGAAGAGGCACCGCCGCCGTCGGGCGTGAACACCAACTGGAAGTAGCCCTCCGTGGCGGGCACGAACGGAACGGCCAGAACGCCCTCGGGCCCCGTGCCGACGCGCCCCGTGACGATGACCTCCGTCTTGTATTCCCGCGCGAGACCTCTCCAACCCGGGACGCCATACACCACACCGTTGGGCAGCGTTTCCTGCATCTCCCGGAGCTCTTCTCCCCGCCACGTGCGACCGTCGGGGTCCAGCCAGGCTTCGTCCCAGACCTGCCGGGTGACCGTGAGAACGCCGGACCCCGGAACGGATTCCTCGTTCGCGTCGCGGGTCTCGACCCGCAGGTCGACGGGTTCACCGGGCCTGCAGACGTTCCGGGAGGCCTTCAGGCGCGCGTAGAAGAGCTGTCGCCCCACGCGCACGCGGCTCGAGGAAACCACCTCGCGCCTCGAGCTGTCGACGACACGCGCCTCGACGTCGTACTCGAGATCCGGGTAGGAGTCTTTCTTCGTCTCGAACGAGACCGTGGCCGTGCCGTCGGCTCCGGTTCGAGCCGTGAGGCGTTCCACGACCTGGCCGGGCATCCCCGGCTGCTGATACATCCCGGGATACTCGTACCACGACAGGAAGCCGGGATCCTCCCAGCGAAAGGCGAACGCTTTCATTCGAACCAGCACCTCGACGGCAGCGTCGGCCACGGCGCCTCCGGAGTAGCGGTTCGCCCTGACGACGGCCTCGACGCGATCCCCGGTACGAAAGACTTTGCGTCGTCCCT
>CAZXSG010000946.1:0-2431 GCA_964643185.1 uncultured Holophagales bacterium | reverse complement strand
AGGCGAGCGAAGCGAGCGGAGCGGAAGGGCCAGGGAAACCCATAACTGGGTTTCCCGGTTAATCGAGCCCGAAGGTGAGGGTGTAGGCGTAGCCGCCGCGGCCGGCGACGAGGACGAGCGCGGAGCGTGAGAAGCCGTTCTGCACCGCCTTGTTGACCTCCTCGAGCGTCTTCACCTTCTGGCCGTTCACGGCGAGCACGAGGTCCCCGCGCTCGAGGCCCTTCTGGTCGGCCTGCGAGCCGCGCGCCACCTGCGAGAGGCGGAGACCGCCGGGGGCCTCGACGACGGAGAGCCCCACCTCGCGGCGCAGCACCTCGAGGCCGAGGTCCTCCGGCGGGCGCGAGGTGGTGAGGGTCGCCGACGCCGGTTCCTTGCCCTTGCGCTTCACCGTGAGCTCGACCTTCCGGCCCGGCCCGGTCGAGGTCAGGAACGTCTCGAAGTCCTCGCGGGATTCGACGGGGCGGCCGTCCACGGCGGTGACGACGTCACCCTCCTCGAGCCCGGCCTTCTCGGCGGGTGAGTCCGGGTAGATCGACCGCACGCGCATGCCGTTGCCGCGTGCCGAAGGGCGGCCGCTCTCGGCGTTCACGGTGGTGCCGCGCAGGCCGGCCCACACCGGCTTCACCTCGCCGAAACGCAGTAGGTCGTCGGTGATGCGCTTCACGCGGTCGATGGGGATCGCGAAGCCGATGGTGTTCGCGCCGCCCACGATGGCCGTGTTGATGCCGATGAGCTCGCCCAGGATGTTCACGAGCGCGCCGCCGGAGTTCCCGGGGTTGATGGCCGCGTCGGTCTGGATGAAGTCCGAGTACGTGCGTCCGCTCTCGCCCGGCACCGTGCGGTGCACGGCCGAGACGATGCCCGTTGTGACGGTGTTCGAGAGGCCGAACGGGTTTCCCACCGCGATGACGTTCTCGCCGGGCATGAGATCGGACGTGGTGCCGAGCTTCACGGCCCGGAGGCCCTTCGCGTCGACCTTCAGCACGGCGAGGTCGTTGTCCGCGTCGGCGCCCAGAACCTCGGCCTCGAGCTCCTTGCCGTCCTGGGTGATGACGTAGATCTTCGAGGCGCCCGAGACCACGTGGTCGTTCGTCACCACGATGCCCGAGGGATCGATGATGACGCCCGAGCCCAGCGATTCGCTGCGGATCCCGCGGTCCTGCCGGCCCGGTGCCCCGAAGTTGAAGAACTGCTCGAAGCTCGTCGTGCGGCGCCGCACGAGGCGCTCGGCCGAGATGTTCACGACGGCGGGACCGATCTGCTCCACGGCCCGCGTCACGGGCGTCTTGCGGAGCTCGAGAGTGGAGGGAGGCTGGGCGGATTTCGTCTGCCCTACAGCCGCCGGGGAGCCGGCGGCGAGGGCGGCCGAGAGAACGGAGCCGAGGAGCGTCTTCATGTGCGCTGGGGTCCTTCCGAAGGAAATGGGGGGCGCGCAGGTGGCGCGCCCCCCGGGCTCACTGCAAGCGGCTTGCCGCAGGATCAGGCGACGACGGGTTCTTTGGGAGTGGCCGTGGTCGTCACGAAGACGAAGTCGCCGCTGCCCTTGGCGAGACCGAGAGTCACGATCTGGCCTTCGCCCACCTCGCCCGCGAGGAGCTTCAGCGCCAGCGGGTCCTGGACGAGCTTCTGGAGATTGCGCTTCAGCGGGCGCGCGCCGTACACGGGGTCGTAGGCCTCCCGGGCGAGCCGCCGACGGGCTTCCGGCGTCCATTCGAGCAGGATTCCGCGGGTCGTGAGCAGGCCCGCGATGCGGCGCAGCTGGAGATCCACGATCTTCTCGATATCGGGTTCCGTGAGCTTCCCGAAGACCACGATGTCGTCGATGCGGTTCAGGAACTCGGGCCGGAAGTAGCGGTGCAGCTCGCCCTCGACGAGCTTCTTCAGCTCGGCGTCGGTGCCGGGATGCTCCAGGATGAGCGGGCTTCCGATGTTCGAGGTCATGATCACGACGACGTTCTTGAAGTCCACCACGCGGCCCTTGCCGTCGGTGAGGCGGCCGTCGTCGAGCACTTGGAGGAGCGTCGAGAAGACGTCGGGGTGGGCCTTCTCGATCTCGTCGAAGAGCACGACCGCGTAGGGCCTCCTGCGAATCGCTTCCGTCAGCTGACCGCCCTCGTCGTGGCCAATGTAGCCCGGAGGGGCGCCGATCATCCGCGAGACGGAGTGTTTCTCCTGGTACTCGGACATGTCGAGCCGCACGAGGGCGTTCTCGTCGTCGAAGAGGAGCTCGGCGAGCGCGCGGGCCGTTTCCGTCTTGCCGACACCCGTCGGACCCAGGAACAGGAACGAGCCGATGGGCTTCTTGGGGTCCTTCATGCCGGCCCGCGCACGGCGAACCGCGCTCGCGACCGCGGTCACGGCCTCTTCCTGGCCGATGACGCGGGTGCGGAGACGCTCCTCCATGCGCAGGAGCTTCTGCGTCTCGCCCTCG
>CAZXSG010000945.1:0-2442 GCA_964643185.1 uncultured Holophagales bacterium | reverse complement strand
TCGGGTTCCGCAGGGGACGCCCGACGTCGCGGACCCCGCGAGCGAGCAGATCCTCCTGGCCGTGACGCAGCCCTTCGCGAACCACAACGGCGGGCACCTCGCGTTCGGGCCCGACGGGTACCTCTACATCGGCCTCGGTGACGGAGGCTCGAGCGGCGATCCGCAGAACAACGCCCAGAACCGCGGCGTCCTCCTCGGCAAGATGCTCCGCATCGACGTCGAGGGCTCCGCCACACCGTACGGCGTCCCGTCGACGAACCCGTTCGTGACGACGCCCGGCGTGCGCCCGGAGATCTGGGCCTCCGGCCTCCGCAATCCCTGGCGCTATTCCTTCGACCGCGAGACCGGGGACCTCTACATCGGTGACGTGGGCCAGAACATCTACGAAGAGATCAACTTCCAGGCGGCCTCGAGCCGGGGCGGCGAGAACTACGGCTGGAGAATCATGGAAGGCCTCCACTGCTACAACGCCGCGACCTGCTCGATGGCCGGTCTCGTCAGCCCCGTCGTGGAATACAGCCACAGTCTGGGCTGCTCGGTGACCGGGGGCTACGTGTACCGCGGAAGCACGTATTCGAGGTTGCGCGGGATCTACGTTTTTGCCGACTACTGCTCGGGCCGCATCTTCGGCATCCGGCAGGCCGGGGACCGGTTCGAGGGGCAGGAGCTCCTCGATTCGCCCTATACGATCACGACGTTCGGTGAGGACGAGAGCGGGGAGCTCTGGCTCGCGGACGCGGGCGGTAACGCGCTCTACCGCGTGCGCGACGACTCGGGGGCCTCGGCCACGCGGGTCGTGCCCGTGGTGCTCGATGCCCCGGGCCGCTTCGGCGCGCGGTTCACGTCGGAGCTCGTCCTCGCGAACCGCGGAACGACGCTCGCGAACGTCACGGCGACCTACGTGCCGTCGACGTCGCTGGGTGGGTCGGGCGGCGGAACGGTGACCGAGTCTCTTCCGGCCGGGCGGCAGCTCGTGTTCACCGACGCTCTCGCCTGGCTGCGCGGCAAAGGTCTCCAGATTCCCACGACCGGCTCTCAGGGCGGCACGCTCAGGCTCGTGTTCGACGGCCTCTCCTCGGCCGACGCCTCGTATGCCGCCGCGCGCACGACGACGGCTTCCGGAACGGGCCGGGCGGGCCTCTCGTACGAGGCGCCGCGCGTCGAGACGCTTCCCACGACGGGCGCGGTGCGCGTCTTCGGCCTCCGCGCGACGGGGGCCGATCGCAGCAACCTCGCGCTCGTGAACGCCGGGACGTCTGGCGAGATCACGCTGCGCGTCGTGGCGATCGGAGCCGACGGAACCGAGAAGCCGCTGCCCGACGTGCGGCTCGCGGCGGGGCAGTTCACTCAGCTCAACGACGTGCTGTCCGAGGCCGTGCTCTTCGAGGGCAGCGTCCGCGTTTCGCGAGCTTCGGGGACCCAGCCCTTCCTCGTGTACGGCGTGATCAACGACAACGCGACGGGCGACGGCTCGTTCGTTCCGATGGTGGCCGAGGGGCGGGCGGCCGGATCCCTGCTCCTGCCGGTGCTCGTGGAGACGGCCACGTTCGAGAGCGAGCTGGTGCTCGCGAATCCGTCGACGAAGCGCGTCACGGCGACGCTGACGTACGTGGAGTCGCTGGCCCGGCCCGGCGTCCCGACGTCGGTGAGCGAGAACCTCGCCCCGGGAGAGCAGCTCATCCTGCCGTCGGCGCTGGCGTATCTGCGGGCGAGGGGAGCGGCCATCGGCGAGCGCGGCGAGAGCTACGCGGGCACGCTGCGGGTGACGCTCCAGGAGAGCGGCGGCGCGCTCGTGGAGGGCTTCGCGGGCGCGCGGACCGCGGCGACGAGCAGCGAGGGCGGCCGCTACGGGCTCTTCTACACGGCGCTCGCGGACAACGAGACGGCGGCAACGGAGGCCTGGGTCTACGGCCTCCGGCAGGATTCGGCCGTGAGGTCGAACCTCGCGGGTCTGAACACGACGGGCACCACCGCGTCCACACTGCGCTACGAGATCTTCGACGGGGCCACAGGACAGAGCGTGGCCGCACGCGAAATGCCGTCCCTCCTGCCCAGCGGCTGGACGCAGGTGAACTCGGTGCTCACGGGCACGGGCGCCCAGAACGCCTACGTGAAGGTCACCCGAGTCTCGGGTTCACAGCCGTTCATCGTGTACGGGGTCGTGAACGACGGCGCCACGAACGTCGAGGGCACGAGCGATGGCAGCTACGTGGGGATGAGCCGCTAGTCCACAATTCTCCCAGTCATTCAGCGGCAACAACGACTTCATCCGCGAGTACGTCAAAGTGGCCGATCTCATCGAACGACAATCGAAAGTGCCGCACGCTATTCTCTGGTATGCCGGGCCCAAGTCTTTCGGAGACCTGGTCGGCCCAGACTGTTCCTTGTGCGGCGCGTTCAATCGATCTGTATTACGCTCACACTCATTGCTCAGCTGGAATC
>CAZXSG010000944.1:1020-2451 GCA_964643185.1 uncultured Holophagales bacterium | reverse complement strand
TCCGCACGATCGGGTCGCGTGGCAGGGCGTGCGGGGCCGTGAGGTCGATGCCTGCCGGCGTCGGCTCGCTGGCGATCGCGGTGAGGAAGCCCACGCAGTAGAAGGGGTTCGCGCAGTCGATGGAGAGAAGCGCCCATAAGTCGGCGTTCCGGGCCTCGACCTCCACGTGCGCGAGCTCTTTCTCGTGCGTCACGACCGTGATGTCGAGATCGTCCTCCGAGACCATCAGGTGTTTTCCCGCGCGGGGCACGGAACGGGCCTTCACCCACACGTAGGGCTCGTTTTCGAGGTGGAAGACCGACGCGCGAAGCACCTCCCGCGTCGATTCGGGAATGCCGCCCGCGCTCTTTCGGGGATTCGTGATCGCCTCCGCCAGGGCCGAGTAGTCGCTCTCCGCGTGGCCCAGCTCGAGCGTTCGCTCGAGCGTCGTGTTCACGGCCGCGATCAGGTCGGTCCCCAGGCCGGCCTCCCGGAACGCGTGCTCCACGAGCCTCAGATCCTTGAGCAGGTGCTTGGCGGGGAACGTCGGGTTCGAGTAGTCGCTCGCCAGCATGCGGGGCAGCTTCTTGTCGAACGTGGGGGCGTGGAGCGCGCTCTCGCGGAGGATGGCGAGGAACAGCTCGGTCGGAACGTCCGTCGCCCGCACGTAGGCGAGGCTCGTCGCGAATGTGGCCGTGAGCGTGCCGATGAGCTGGTTGAGCGCGAGCTTCAGCGCGGCCGCTTTGCCCACTTCGCCCGCGTGGTGGAGCGGGCCGAGGAGCGAGAGGATCGGGGTGAGCTTCGCGAGCTGCGCGCCCGAGCCTCCCACCATCACCTGGAGCGTGCCCGTTTCGGCCTGCGGAATGCTGCCGAGGACGGGCGCCTCCACCCAGTCGCCACCGGCAGCCGCCACGGATGCCGCGAAGGCCAGGGTTTCGGCCGGCGAGATCGTCCCCATCTGCACGATGGTCTTTCCCCGTACGGCGTCGCCCGCCGCGGCCAGGACCGCCTCGATGGCCGGCGCATCGGCCAGCATGAGGATCGCGACCGCCGAGGCCTCGAAGGCCGCGCGCGGGGAGTCCGCGACGGGCAGGGAGAGCGCCTCGGCCTTCTCCCGGGTGCGGTTCCACACGGTGACGCTGTTGCCCGTCGTCGCGAGGCGCCGCGCGATGGGGCCGCCCAGAAGGCCGGTGCCGAGAACCGAAACGTCGCTCATGGCGAAATGGTCACACGGCCGGGCGGCGAGGTCGAGGGGGGGTCGGGGGTGCCTATCCCAATATCGGTTTAGAATGGAGGGGCCGAGGAGGTGCCCCTGTGCCCGTCACACCTGGCCGTCGAGCTGGACACAAGCCCGTCCCCAAGAACGAACTCAGTTTGCCCAAGCCCGTGCGCCTCCCCGCCCCCCCATTGACCCCGGTCCAATAACTCGCCAAAAAAAACCGACCCCGCATC
>CAZXSG010000944.1:0-1010 GCA_964643185.1 uncultured Holophagales bacterium | reverse complement strand
CCGAGGCTCGTGCGCGTCCCCGACCCTCTTTGGACCAAGGTCCAGAAGCACGCCAAGAAGAACGAGCTCTCGCTCTCCGAGGTCGTGCGCCAGGCCCTGGCCGCGTACGTCGGGAAATAGCCGCTACTCGCCGCCCTTCCAGCTCTCCTTCTGGACCTTCCACGCGCCGTCTTCCTTGACGAGCGTCGCCGTGCCGCGGGAGGTGGATTTGTCCTCCTTGCCCACGAGCGTCAGCGTGGCTGTGTTTCCTTCCTCCTTGCCGTCGACGATCTTGATGTCCTTCGGCATGAGGGCCTGCACGAGGCCGAGCTGCTCCTTGAACTCCGGAGCCTTCATCATCTCGGCACGCTCCTTGGCCACGAGCTTCGTGAGCGACGGGATGTCCCCGGCCCGGAGCGCCTTCACGTAGGTGAGGTAGGCGACGCCCGGCGCGCTCTTCGTCGCGGCGGCCGCGGCGGCGGGGGAGACCGGCTTGGGTTTCTCCTTGCGAATCACGGTGGCCTTGAACGCCGCGTCGTAGCCGTAGGTCGTGCCGAAGAACTCGTCCTCGGGGGCACTGAGCCGCCCGGCAACCATCTGGGCGCTCAGCACAGACTTGTCGAACATGTGGCGGCCCGTCGACGAGAAGCTCTTGGCCTTGTGCCGGAACTCGCCCGAGATGATGTTCCCCTCGGCGTTGAAGACGATCTCCACGCACTCGAGGCCCTGGTCGACGAGGCTCATGCGATCGGACCACTCCTCGACGTTCGTCTTCGTGAGCTCGCGGTTCGAGAGGATGACGCGGATGTCTTCCTTCTTCTTGTCGAACGCGCCGGGCTCGGCGATCGCGTACGCGTGGGTCAGCGGCGTGGCCTTGCCGTTCATCGTGAACGTGCCCTTGGCCTGCCCGGCCGAAAGGCCGTCGTCCGGACCCGGAGGGGTGCTGGTCGTGGCGGCCGTGGCCTTCGCGGGTTTCGGCGAGGGAGCGGGATCGCTCTTCGAGGGAGCCGCTGCAACAGCCACTGGCTTGG
>CAZXSG010000943.1:0-2453 GCA_964643185.1 uncultured Holophagales bacterium | reverse complement strand
CCTCCGAGCCAATCGCTTCGTTTGCCGGGGCGCTGAAGTGTCCTGGGGGCTCCAGGGCCGGTGCCCCCAGACCCCCTCCGAGCCCATCGCTTTTTCTCCGGGTTGGGGATCGCGAATTTCCCCCCGAGTGGGGCACCAGGGCCGGTGCCCCACAGCCCAGGTCACATTTCAGCGGACCCAGGCGAGGCCGATGCTGAGGACGTCCACGTGCGTCTTGGCGGGGACGATCTCCACCGTCTCGAAGCGATCCGCCGAGGGCGGGGCCATCTGGGACTCGAGGTCCGCGAGCTCCTGCCTCAGCCGCTCGACCTTGGCGTCGGCGTTCTCTTCCTGTCTCTTCTTCGACAGCGTCGAGCCCACCTTGCCGACCCGGATCGATTTCTTCTTTCCACCGAAGAGCCCACCGAGAACGTCCACGGCCGCGCCCGCCATCGAGGTCCACGTCTCCATGGATCGTTGCTTGGCGTCCGCCTCCGCCGTCGCCAGCTCCTGCGCTTTTCGGGCAGCCTTTTGCTGGAGGGCCAGAGGCGGCTTCACGAGCGGCGCGACACGCGCGGCGAATGCCTCGGGCGACTCCCCCCTGGCCGAGAGCTCGCCCGAGATCGGATCCCGCAGGAGCTGCGCAGCGAGCTTCTCGGGAAGCCGTTCTTTCACCGCTTTCTCCGCGCTCTTGCCGCCCTGCGCCGAGAGCCAGGAGGGCACCTCGCCGTAGCGCGCGGCCCGCGGAGCGTCGTCCAGGAGCAGCTCGGGAGCGATGTCCAGCGCGTCCCCCTCGAGCACCTCGAAGGGATTCGCGACCTCGAGCGGGAAGAGCTTCACCCCCGAGGACTCCGGCGACCGGGCCTTGCCGCTCCGGTACGCGACGGCGTACCGCACGAAAAGATGGGGCCGCGCGACCTCCGCGCCGCGCTGGGAGACGAACTTGACCGGCCAGGTCACCGAGAGCGGAGGGGGTCCCGAACCCTCCGAGCTTTCATGCGCGGAAAGGGGTGGTGGAGGTGAGGACGCGGGCATCGATCCCGGCGATGGGGGTGCCACGGCCTTTGGCGCCGCGGCTCCCTGGGGAGCGAAACGCGCCAGCTCGTCTTTCGTCATCGGGCCCTTGAGGTAGCTCATGGCCCATCGGGTCTCGAGGAGGCACGGCGCCTTGCGGTGCACGTCGTGGAGCAGGAACACCCGTTTCTTCGTTTGGGAAAGGAGCGCCTCGGCCGCGTCCGAGCCGCTCGCCGCCCGGAGCCCTTCCGTGAGGCGCTGCCGGTCGCGCTCCGTCTGGAGCGTTCCCACGCACCAGATACCGCAGTTCGCGAGACCCTTGTAGTCGAGATCCACCGGGTTCTGCGTGGCGAGCACGACCCCGATCCCGAACGCTCGCGCCTGCTTGAGAAGGGTGAGGAGAGGCTTTTTCGTGGGGGGCTCGGCGGACGGCGGAAAGAAGCCCCAGATCTCGTCGATGTAGATCACGGCGCGCAGCGTTCCCGAGCCGGGCTGCGAGCGCATCCAGGCCTTGACCCGTGAAAGCACCGTGGCCAAGACGAAGATGCGCTCGGCGTCGCCGAGGTGCGCGAGCGCGAGGATCGAGAGCTTCGGCGCGGTGGACGGCCCCCCGGGCGACGCGTCGATGTCGCTGGGCTCGCCAACGCGGCACGCCGCGGTGGACGGCGAAGCCAGAAGGTTGTTGAGCACGAGGACGAGCTCCTGACGGTCCTTCGCGGGGAAGAACGTGTCGAGCGGGAGCGCGCCCACCGTTTGGAACGGGGGCGCCGACGCCGTACGGAGGAGGGCTTCGATGGTCGCCGTCTCGCCTCGCTCCCAGAGGGCCTCGACGCACATCGAGAGGAGGATGAACGCGCGGGACTTCACGGGGTCGGCGTCCTCTCCCGCGAGGCCGAGAAGACCCGCGAGGAACGCGGCCGCGAGCTCGCGGCGGTCTTCCTCGTCCACGTTCGGGCCGGGCGGTCTCAGGGAACCGAGGAGATCGAGCGGACGGCCGCTCTTCGACCCGGGTGTGTAGACGGCCGCGGTCCGCGAGCACTCGAGCGCCGCGACGTCGGCCCCGGTGAGGCCCCAGCCGGCGAGGCCTTCGCGCCACCGGGTGGCCTCCCCCTCCGCCGTCGCCCCGGTGCGCGTGTCGACCCACGGGGCGAACTCCGCGGCCGCGAGGTTCGGAAACGTCAGGAGCAGGTTGCCGAGATCCCCCTTCGGATCCACCGCGAGCACCGAGACTCCGTTCCGGAGCAGCTCCTCGATGAGCACGATGCCGAGCCCGGTCTTGCCGCTGCCCGTCATGCCCACGATGAGACCGTGCGTCGTGAGGTCGTCGGGGTTCAGCAACACGTGCTGTGGCTCCGCCCGTTCCGGGCTGCGCACCGGGTTCGAGGTACCGGCCTCGCGGCCGAGATAGAGACCCTTCGACATTTTCAAGCTCCTCCGCTCAGCGCCTTGGCGGGCGGCTT
>CAZXSG010000942.1:0-2454 GCA_964643185.1 uncultured Holophagales bacterium | reverse complement strand
CCTACTTCGAGCCGAGTGTTGCGGCCGAGCAGGGGACGCTCTTCGAGCACTGCGCGAGGGCTCTCGATCGGGGCCTGGGCGTCGGGGCCCACGGCCTGCCGCTGATGGGAACGGGCGACTGGAACGACGGAATGAACCGCGTAGGCGTCCATGGAAAAGGAGAGAGCGTGTGGCTCGCCTGGTTCCTGCACACCATCCTGACGACATGGGCTCCGGTCGCCGCGGCCCGCGGCGAGACGAAGCGCGCCGAGACCTGGGCCGCCCACGCCATGACGCTCGGGGAAGCGGTCGAGCGTGAAGCATGGGACGGCAGCTGGTACAAGCGCGCGTATTTCGACGACGGCACGCCCCTCGGTACCGCCGGCAGCGATGCCTGCGCCATCGACGCCATCGCGCAGTCTTGGGGCGTCCTGTCGGGCGCCGCAGATACCGGCCGGGCGCGGCTCGCCATGGCGTCCGTCGACCGGCATCTGGTGCGGCGCAACGACGGCGTGGTGCTCCTCCTGACGCCGCCCTTCGACCAGACCGCGCTCGAGCCAGGCTACATCAAGGGATATGTGCCCGGAGTGCGCGAAAATGGCGGGCAGTACACGCACGCCGCCGTCTGGACGGCCATCGCGTTCGCCGCGCTCGGCGACGGCGACGAGGCGGCAGAGCTGATCGCGATGCTCAATCCGATCACCCACACGGCCACTCCGCATGGCGTAGAGCGATACCGCGTCGAGCCCTATGTCGTCGTGGGCGATATCTACTCCGAGACACCGCACGCCGGCCGCGGCGGCTGGACCTGGTATACCGGGTCGGCAGGGTGGCTGTATCGCGCCGGGATCGAATGGCTTCTCGGCGTCCGAGTGCGGGGAACGCGACTCCTGTTAGACCCGAGCATCCCCTCCGCATGGCCCGGGTTCACCGTCACGATCCGGCATCGGTCCGCGCTCTACGAAATCGCCGTCGAGAACCCCGGCGGGGTCTGTCGTGGGGTGGCGGTGCTCGAGGTCGACGGCGTCGTGCTCGACGGCCGCACGGGCATCCCGCTCGCCGACGATCATCGGAGCCATCGGGTACGGGCCGTGATGGGAGAGACGTTCGGGCCGGCCACATGATGCAATCAATGTCCTCGGGCAGGCAGGAACGCTTTGGTCACCCCGAGCGCCGCGTTGGTCTTCTCGATGGATCGGTCCGCGCTCCTCTCGAGCCCCGTGAGCGCCCGGATGCAGTCGATGTTCTCGGGGATGGTGATGGCTTCGTTGTGCACCTGAAACGTCAGGTAGATCTCCCGATCATCGGCAGCCAAAGCGTCCTCCCACACGGCAACCTCCCACAGGTCGCCGCGAGGCCGTCCGAGGTCACGCATGAGCTCGATCACCGAGTTCAAGGCGACCAGGCCCTCGGAAGCCCGGACGAACGCGATGCGCGGGGCATCCCGCAGCGCGTCGCGAAGCTCATCCACGCTCACCGGGCGCGTCGTCTCCACCATCGCGAAGTGAATGTGGCTCAGGTTGTGCGCGCCGGCACACGCGAGCGTCGTGATGTCCAGCCCGGGCATGACCTTCTGCAGATCGGGCCCTTGGTGGCTGGGTACCGTCGTCTCGGGAATGACGGTGTTGATGATGCCGGTGACGTGCGATTCCCACGGATCGGTCGCCCGGCGGAACAGAACCGCCCGGGCGCGTTTCACCCAGCCACGGGCCTGGAGCGCGCTCATCACCCGCGAGAGCGCCGTCGTATTGCAAGAGACGACGCGCGCGGAGTCGCGGTCGAGAGCGCCGGCATAGTTAACCTGCGCCACGAACGAGTAGCCGGCAACCTCGTGCTTCTCCCCGCCCTGCCAGACCGCCTTCACGCTCGCGGACCGGTAGCGCTCGCGGTTCTCCGCGCCGACGCTCTTCGGCGTGCAGTCGACCATGATCTCCGCCTGGGCGAGGAGGTCGTCGAGCGTCCCGGCGACCGGAATGCCGGCCGCTTCCATCTCGGGGCGCCGCTCGGGATCCGATGCGAACACGGAATAGCCTCGCTCCACGGCGACGCGGATGCGGTAGTCGTGGACCACGTCCGCAACCCCCACGAGCTCCATGTCGTCCTGAAGCTTCACCGCGTCCGCAACGCGTTTGCCGATGACCCCGTAACCGTTGATACCTACGCGTACTCGTCGAGTCATCGCGCCCTCCTTTCCTTCTGGACTGCTCGTTCCTCTCGGACAGTCTTTCCCTGCTTCATGCTGATAGCCATCCATTCTCGAATCCCGCTCGCCGCAGTCCCGTCACGATGTAGGGGCATGCCCTCATCAGCCGCCAGAGAAAGCCCGACCGGTAGTTCTCACACATCAGCACGACGGGGCCGAGGTTGATCCCGAAATGGTACGGCGACGTCCAGCCGGGGCCTGCATCGCCGTTCGAGACCGTCAGATTGAAGCTGCACCGCAAGCAATACTTGCCCGTCACCTGCGGATAGACG
>CAZXSG010000941.1:2100-2458 GCA_964643185.1 uncultured Holophagales bacterium | reverse complement strand
TTTCCTCGAGAAGGGCCGCATCCGCGGCCGCAGGGGATAATCCGGGAATGCCCGTCTATCTCGTCTTCTTCGGACCCCCGGGATCGGGCAAGGGCACCCAGGCTTCGCGCCTCGCGAAGACCCTGGGTGTCCCCCAGATCTCGACGGGCGACCTCCTGCGGGACCACGTGTCGCGGGGAACCGAGCTGGGGAAGATCGCGCAACCCATCATGGAGTCGGGAGCCCCCGTGCCCGACCATCCCGTCACGGCGAAGCCGAAAGACCGGCGCCCCGTGGAGGGTGGCGCCGGGGGGTCGGCGTTCGACGGGTACCCGCGCCCGGCCCCTCCGGCCGAGGCCCCCAGAGCCCCCCCCGCCCC
>CAZXSG010000941.1:0-2090 GCA_964643185.1 uncultured Holophagales bacterium | reverse complement strand
GACGGGAAGCGGGATCTCCGCGGTGCTCTTCATCGACGTGCCCGACGAGGTCATCACCGGCCGGATTCTGAAGCGCGCCGAGCTCGAAGGCCGGGCGGACGACACCCAGGAGGCCGTCCGGGAGCGTCTCCGGGTCTACCGGGAGAAGACCGCCCCCCTCGCGCGCCACTACGAGGAGGCCGGCCTCCTCGTGACCCTCGACGGCAACCGCGGCGTCGACGAGGTCGCGGAAGATGTCCGCCGTGTGGCGAGCGGACGCTCGTAGGACCGCCTCAGATGATCACCTGTAAGGGCCGCTCGGAGATCCTTCGCATGGAGCGGGCGGCTCGCATCGTGCAGGAAGCGCTCGCCGAGTGCGTCGTCGCTTGCGTGCCGGGCGCAACCACCGAGGACATCGACCGCGTCGCCGCGCAGGGAATCAAGTCCCGAGGCGGTAAGGCCGCGTTCCCTGGATACCGTAACTACCCCAAGACGCTCTGCATCTCGATCAACGACGAGGTCGTGCACGGCATCCCGACGACCCGCCGGAAGATCCGGTCCGGTGACGTCATCGGTCTGGATCTCGGCGCGATCATCGAGGGCTACTACGCGGACGCGGCGCGGAGCATCGCCGTCGGACCCGTCGGCGCCGAGGCCGAAGAGCTTCTGCAACTCACCCACCTGGGCCTGTGCGCCGGCATCGAGGCCGTCCAGGTGGGCGGCCGTATCGGGGACATCGGGGCCGCCGTCGAGTCGGTGGCACGACGCAAGGGCTATGGGGTCGTCCGGGAGTTCGTGGGTCACGGCATCGGCACTGCCATGCACGAGGAGCCGCAGGTTCCCAACTACGGGCCCGGCGGCAAGGGCACGATCATCCGCGAAGGGATGACGCTCGCCATCGAGCCGATGTTCAACCTCGGGACGTCCCAGGTGAACATGGACCGGGACGGCTGGACGGTCCGTACGAAGGACGGCAAGCTCTCCGCTCACTTCGAGCACACGGTCGTTGCGACGTCGCACGGCCCCGTCGTCCTGGGCTTCGGCCGCTACGCCGAAGGCCGCCTCGTTCCGGGCGCTCCGGCCCTTTCCGAGTATCCTGTCGCTGCCAGCGCGACGCCCCAGCATGCCGTGCCCTCGAGCGCAGCATCGCCCTCTCCCGGCATCGCGGCAAGCGCAACGGCTTTCCGCACGGCCGTCGCCTGAATCGAACGGAAGGACCAATGTCGAAGGAAGACGCCATCGAAATCACGGCGACGGTCATCGAACCGCTGCCGAACGCCATGTACAAGGTCGAGCCCGAGAACAAGCATCAGGTCCTCGCGCACATCCTCGGAAAGATGCGCAAGCACTTCATCCGAATCCTCCCGGGGGACAAGGTGCTCGTCGAGCTCAGCCCGTACGATCTGACGCGTGGTCGGATCATTTACCGCTACAAGTGAGTTTTCTTCAGCCCTCCGGGCCGGGGACGCCTCCCGGGAGCTGATTTTCGGCTACAATCCCCGATTCCGCCCCGTCCGGGGCTGACTATCGTTCAGCTTCCGGGGCATTTGAGGTCACCATGAAGGTTCGTACGTCCGTCAAGAAGATCTGCGTCAAGTGCAAGGTGATCCGGCGCGCCGGTGTGGTGCGGGTCATCTGCGACAACCCGAAGCACAAGCAGCGCCAGGGCTGATAGGAAACAGGAGTAGGAATGGCTCGCATCGCAGGCGTCGATCTGCCCCCGGCCAAGAGGGTGGAGATCGGGCTGACGTACATCTTCGGGATCGGACGTCCCAACTCGGCCAAGATCCTCGAGACCGCCAAGGTGGACAAGCACACCCGCGTCAAGGATCTCTCGGAAGACGAAGTCGCCCGGATCCGTAAGACCATCCAGGACGAATACAAGGTCGAGGGCGACCTCCGCAAGGACGTCTCCCAGGACATCAAGCGGCTCATGGACATCGGGTGTTACCGCGGTATTCGCCACCGCCGCGGCCTACCCGTCCGTGGCCAGCGCACGAACACGAACGCGCGCCCGCGCAAGGGCCCCCGCCAGGGCGCCGTTTCCGGCAAGAAAACGGCGACGAAGACGTGATCCCCTGCCCCCGTTCATTGACACGAACGGGGGCCGG
>CAZXSG010000940.1:0-2458 GCA_964643185.1 uncultured Holophagales bacterium | reverse complement strand
GCGGGACTCCCTATTCGGCCTCGGGTCCTCGGGCCTTAACACGAACGGCATCTCGCTCGCGCGAAAGGTCCTCTTCGAGAGGCTGGGCCTTGGCGCGCACGATCCGCTGCCCGGAGATCCCGCCTCCCGGGCGGGATCCCGAAGCGGTCCTATCGGACCGCGGGATTCGGCTCCCGTGGCCGGCGCTCGCGCCCCCGCCGCCGCCGAGGCGCTGCTGGCGGTGCACCGCAGCTACCTCGGCCCCGTGCTCCCTCTCGTGGAGAAGGGACTCCTCTCGGCCCTGTCGCACATCACCGGCGGAGGTTTCCCCGACAACCCCCCGCGCGTCCTGCCCGGGGGCCTCGACGCGACGATCGATCCCTCGGCCTGGACCTGGCCCGAGCTCTTCCAGCTCATCGCGAGGGAGGGGGGGATCGCCCGGGACGAGATGCTGCGGGTCTTCAACTGCGGGATCGGAATGGTGCTCTTCGTGCCTCCCGCCAACGCCGACGAGGTGAAGACGGCGCTCCAGGAGGCGGGCGAGGCCTGCATCGAGATCGGGCACGTCTCGCGGGGGAGCCGGAAGGTCCACTTCGCGTGAGCCAGGGCGGGGGAGGGAGCGAAGCACCGGTGGTCTATCGGGCGCCTTCGCCCCGCGTTCAGCTCCCCGCCCGTCTCGGGGTCCTCCTGTCGGGCCGCGGGTCCAACTTCGAGGCGCTCGCTGCGGCGTGCGACGACGGCCGGGTTCCGGCAACGATCGCGATCGTCCTCTCCGACGTCTCCGGCGCCCCGGGCCTCGAACGCGCCCGGGAGCGTGGAATCCCGGCCCTCGCGCTCCCGCGGAAGGACTTTCCGGGCCGCGAAGCCCACGAGGCTGCCCTCGACCGAGCCCTTGGGGGCGCCGAAGTCGACCTCGTCTGCCTCGCCGGCTACATGCGGCTCCTCTCGGCCTCCTTCGTGGCGCTCCGGCCGTTCGGGATCCTCAACATCCACCCGTCGCCCCTGCCCGCGTTCCCTGGGCTCGAGCCGCAGGCCCAGGCGCTCCGGCACGGCGTGAAGCTGTCGGGCGCGACCGTGCACTTCGTGACCGAAGGGGTGGATGAAGGCCCCATCGTGGCCCAGGAGGCCGTTCCGGTGGAACCCGGGGACGATGCCGGCGCTCTCTCGACCCGCATTCTGGCGGTGGAGCATCGGCTCTACCCGAAAGCCGTGGAGCTCGTTCTCCGTGGTGGCTTCGAGGTCCGGGGACGTGCGGTGACGGCTCCGAACCCGCGCGGTTAGGGATTCCACCCCTGGGGACAGAAGAAATCCCTCTTTGGAGGGATTGAGCCGGAATCCGGCAACCCTTACCTTCGCACCACCAAATCAAAAAGAACGGGATTGCGACGGTGTCCCTCACTTGCGGGGAGGCCAGCGGGAGCTCCAGACCGCTGCCACACGGCCCCCTTGACCGGTCGGAGCGCGGTCGGAGCGTCGCCTCCTCCGTCTCGTGGCTCCCGTTCGGAGGGCGCCCGCTGCAGAATCCGACAACTCCTCGAGAAAACCCCTTGACACTCGAGGGCCCCTGACCTATCTTTCGCCCCCCGGCAGTCGGCCGGTTCGATCTTTCAAGCCGCGAATCACTCCTCCGCACTCGGTTGCATCCAAGCGAAAGCTCAAGAGCACCGGTCCCCGCTTCGGCGTGGGCTTGGTATTTTTGTCTGCGCTGCAATCATTCAGCCCTCCGGGCCGGCAAAGGCCTCCGGCGCGCTGAAGAATCGGGTTCGGGTCAAGCGAAGAAAATGTGAACGTCACGCAAAAAAAGGCTTGACGAAAACAGGTTCCGCTGAGAAGATTCGCGCCCCGCCGCTGGACGGCAAACGGGCTCCTTGAAAACTGAACAGAGACAGCGCTCGACGCACCGCGAGGTGCGAAGAGCGGTCTGAATTAACACAGACCAGACGTGAATCCTTTGAGCGAGAACATGACCTCCCGGTCATGGACTCCCGGGGTACGGCCCAGCCGTATCCCAACAAGTCGTGGTTCGACGCGAACCACGCAACCCTCGGCCCTCGGGCTGAGGATCCATAGAGCTATCAATATTCTCAAGAGTAAAAACTGGAGAGTTTGATCCTGGCTCAGAGTGAACGCTGGCGGCGTGCTTAACACATGCAAGTCGTGCGCGAAAGGGAGCAATCCCAAGTAAAGCGGCGAACGGGTGCGTAACACGTGGTTAACCTACCCAGATGTTGGGGATACCCCGGGGAAACTCGGGACAATACCGCATGATGTCCTTCGGTCGATGGCCTGAAGGAGCAAAGCCGGTGCAAGCTGGCGCATTTGGAGGGGACCGCGGCCGATTAGCTAGTTGGCGGGGTAATGGCCCACCAAGGCGACGATCGGTAGCCGGCCTGAGAGGGTGTACGGCCACATTGGGACTGAGATACGGCCCAGACTCCTACGGGAGGCAGCAGTAGGGAATTTTCGGCAATGGGCGCAA
>CAZXSG010000939.1:0-2458 GCA_964643185.1 uncultured Holophagales bacterium | reverse complement strand
CGCGCTCGCGAAAAGGAGCGAGTCGCCCGTCACGTCGAGGGCGGCCGGCCAGGAATCGCTGTTGCCCGGCTCCGTGGGCGTTGCGCCGTGGCTCGCGAGCGTCACGCTGCGGGTCTTACGATCGATCACGAGCGTCTGGACACGCGTCGTCGGTCCAGTCGTGTACCCCTCGAGCCAACCCGTTTGCAGCGCCATCGTCGATCCGTCGCCGCTGATGAGGACGCCGCCTTCGTGCGGTACCGCGTTCCCTTGTGGAGGAACGACCCGCTCCAGGACTCCCGACCCTCGGTCGAAGAGGAACGCGGCCGAGGCCTCCCCTTCCACAGACGGACCGAACTTGCGGAACACCAGATATCGCCCCGAGGCATCCATCCCTTCCGAACCGGCACCCGGGAGCGTCGAAGGCGTCGAACCACTCACGAGCCTGTGCGTGTTCATCACGCGGTCGTAAAGAAGCACGTGGGAGCCCGGAAAAGGAACGGTGATGCCGCCGACAGAAGGCGCGGTCGTCGTCATCAACAGATAGCGCCCGTCGCGGCTCAAGGCGCGCCCTTCGGCGAGGCGGCTCGGCTGGTCGGCCGGAACGAGAGGCGCCTTGGCGCTCACGAGGCTCGTGACGCCCGTGGCGCGGTCGTGGAGGTAGACGTTCATCTGCCCAGGGGGAAAGCTCGCACCGGGCAGCAGATCCCCGGCGGCCGATTCGAACGCGACGAAGCGGCCGTCGCTCGAGATGACAGGCCTCCACGAGTTGGCGTTGGAAGCTCCCCCGTCCACCGCAGAGCGGGAGATCACCGTCCGCTGACCGGACGGGATGTCCCAGATGCTGACGACGTTCCTCTCTGAAGAGCCTGTCCAGATTCGTTCGACGCCTGCCGCCGTGCCGCCGTCCGCGCTGATGGACGGGCGGGAAACATACGAAACATACGGGGCGGTCGAGATTTCGGTGGCAGGGCCTCGGTATGCGTGGAGTCCCACCGCCCCCCGGGCGAGCGTCGTCATACCGTCCTCACTGATCGCAACCACCTGGCCGCCGCCGGAACCCAGACGATGCGCGGAGCCGGTCCCACGGTCACGAACAATCGCCACGTTGACCGGGATCTCCGGGTCCGGTGTGTCCGAGGCGTTCGAGAGCGCACTGAAACCGACACGCTGCCCATCACCCGACAGGTGCAGTTCCCAAGGGTCCACCGGTTGGACCCGGCTCGGATTTCCAGCCAGAGACAGCGGCAGCAACCGACTCGTGTTGAGGTCGAAGCCGAAAAGGGTGGCGAACTCGTCGACACGATAATACCTGTCGAACCCGTCGGCGTCGAAGTCACGAATGCCCTGACCCAGGTTCGAAGAGGACGAGGCAAAGGCGACGAGCGTGCCGTCGCGCGAAATCACAGGACCGACAGCCTCACCGTTGGGAAGGGTCCCAGGAAACCCGTTCGTTGCGGTTCGGACCAGCCCCGTCGAGAGGTCGACAACGAGGACTGCCTCCCTGATGAAGCCGACGAGGGCTACGTACCCGAGGGTACGCCCATCGCCACTCAGAGCGATCCCCCGCCCAGACTCGTGATACGCGGTGCTGATCGTTCGAACGAGGCCGTTCGCTGGCGTGAACACGTGAACGGGAAGGTCCGCGGCGTACTCCTCAAACGCGATGACACTTCCATCATCGCTGATCCGCGAGGTTGCTGCGAGGGCGCCGAACCCCAGAGTGGTCAGGGGCGAAGCCCCGCGATTCACGAGGATCGTTTCCTGCGTGATCCTGTCGTATCGGTACAGATCCGGGTTCACATTGCCGTCGATCAACCCGGGAAGGACGTCCGAGCTCCGGCTCCCGAAGAGTACGTAGCGCCCGTCCCGGCTCATCGAGCCCTTTATGTGCCCATTCGCGATGACTGTTCGGGTGGCGGTTTGCCGGTCGTACATCACGACCTTTGCTCCATAGGGGGGAGTATTGCAGGACTGTCCAAACAGAACGAACCGTCCGTCCTCGCTGATCTCGGGCCTGTTCGAGATGCAGTCTTCGGTGTCGATCGGAGTGATCGTCCCCGAGGCCCTTTCGTACAGACCGAGCCGACGTCCACCTCCCCCCGGCATGCTCAGCGCCGCCCACGCGCCGTCCGCAGAGATCGCACGAGAAACGCCATCACCATATTCAAGTCCAAGTCCGCTCGGAGAGATGTATCGAGTGATTCCCGACGCGCGTTCGAAGAGGTAGTAGCTCTGGGCGCCCGGTGGCCCTCCGAGCCCGCCCGCGTTCGTAGCGAACAGGACCCAACTGCCGTCCTCGGACACGTCGCCGGCAACGTCAATTGTGCGGTAAGGAAGGCCAAGGTCCCTTCCGCGCGTGACGAGAGTCGTCTCCCGCGCCTGCCGATCGAAGAGAAAGAGATCCAACGAAAACCCAGAGGGTTCGATGGGCCCCGGCAGCACATTCCTCGCGTAGGACCTGTAGAGAACGAAGCGG
>CAZXSG010000938.1:0-2467 GCA_964643185.1 uncultured Holophagales bacterium | reverse complement strand
GGGGGTGGTCGAGGCTGCGAGCGAGGGACTCGGCCTGGGCCGGCTGCACTTCGCGAAGGGCCGGCTGGCCGAGGCGGTGGAGGAGTTCCAGAAGGCGCTCGAGCTCTCGCCCGGCGACCCGGTCGCGGTCGCGTTTCTCACGAAGCTGCGCTACGCCGTGAACTGAGGAGCCGGGCCGGAGGGTAATCTCCCGCGCGATGCAGCTCCCGAAGAAGACGCTCCGCCTCTTCCTCCCCCTTCTCCTGTGTCTCGCGCCCGCCCTCGCCCGGGCACAGGGCGCCGACTGGATCCGCGCGAACTACAACAAGTACGAATACCTGGTGCCGATGCGAGACGGCGTGAAGCTGTTCACGTCCGTTTACGTCCCCAAGGACGTTCCGGCCGAGAAGCTCCCCATCCTGCTCACGCGGACGCCCTACAGCGTTGCGCCTTACGGACCCGACCAGTTTCCCAAGACGCTCGGCCCTTCGGAGCCCGCGGCGAAGGAGAAGTTCATCTTCGTGGGACAGGACGTGCGCGGCCGGATGATGTCCGAGGGCGAGTTCGTGAACATGCGGCCCTACCTTCCGAAGAAGGGCGCCAGGGACGTCGACGAAACGACCGACACCTGGGACACCATCGACTGGCTCGTGAAGAACGTGGCCGGCAACAACGGCAAGGTCGGCCAGTACGGCATTTCCTATCCGGGCTACTACGCCACGATGGGCATGATCGACGCCCACCCCGCTCTGAAGGCCTCGTCGCCGCAGGCCCCCATCGCCGACTGGTTCGAGGGCGACGACTTCGGCCGGCACGGCGCGTTCTTCCTACCGCACGCGTTCAACTTCTTCGCGTCGTTCGGGGTGGTGCGCAAGGGGCCCACCACCAAGTGGAGCCCCCGGTTCGAGCACGGCACGCCCGACGGCTACCGCTACTTCCTGAACCTGCCGCCGCTCGAGACCGCCAACGAGAAGCTATTCGAGGGCAAGGTGCCGTTCTGGGACGAGTTGATGGCTCACGTCACCTACGACGACTACTGGAAGGCCCGCAACGTGCGCCCGCATCTCAGGGGCATCAAGCCCGCGGTGATGGTCGTGGGCGGCTGGTTCGACGCCGAGAACCTCTTCGGCGCGCTCGAGACGTTCAAGGGCACGCGCAGGCAGAGCCCCGAGACCACCGCGACGCTCGTGATGGGCCCGTGGGTGCACGGCGGCTGGAGCCGCGGCGATGGCGATGCGCTCGGCGCCGTGAAGTTCGGCGACAAGACCTCCCTCCCCTACCGCGAAAAGGTGGAGCTCGCGTTCTTCAACCACCACCTCAAGGGCAAGGGCGACTGGAAGTCCCCCGCGGCCTACGTCTTCGAGACGGGCACCAACCAGTGGCGCACGTACGGCGAGTGGCCCCCGAAAGCCGCGAAGGCGAAGACGCTCTACTTCGGACCGAACGGCACGCTGTCGTTCGAGGCCCCTCGGGAAAGCAGTCCGGCATTCGACGAGTACCCGAGCGATCCCGCCAAGCCCGTGCCGTTCATCAACGAGGTGGCGATCGGCATGTCCAAGGAGTACATGGTCGCCGACCAGCGCTTCGCGTCGACGCGGCCCGACGTCCTCGTGTACGAGTCGGCCGTCCTCGAGGAAGACCTCACGCTCGCCGGGCCGCTCTCGGCCAGCCTCTTCGCGTCGACGACGGGCACCGACTCGGACTTCGTCGTGAAGCTCATCGACGTCTACCCGAACGACCTGCCCGATCCGGACCCGAACCCGTCGAACGTGAAGCTGGCCGGCTACCAGCAGCTCGTGCGGGGCGACATCTTCCGCGGCCGCTTTCGGAACAGCCTCGAGAAGCCCGAGGCGTTCGAGCCCGGCAAGCCCGCGAAGGTCGCCTGGAACCTTCCCGACGTGAACCACGTGTTCCGCCGCGGGCACCGGGTGATGGTCCAGATCCAGAGCTCCTGGTTCCCCATCGCGAACCGCAACCCGCAGAGATTCGTGAAGGTCACGGCAGCAAAGCCCGAGGACTTCCAGAAGGCCACGCAGCGCGTCTTTCGCTCGAAGGACCAGCCGTCGGGTCTGGGCGTTCTCGTACTGGAGTGATGGAGTGACGCCATGAAATGGCTTCTGAAGTCCGACCCCGACGAGTACTCGTTCGACCACCTCGCCAGGGACGGCACGGCCACGTGGGACGGGGTGAAGAACCCCGTCGCGTCCAGGCACCTCGGCGAGATGCAGACGGGCGAGGACATCGTCGTCTACCACACGGGCAAGGAGAAGGCCGCCGTGGGGCTCGCGAAGGTCGCGGGAGCGCCGCACCCGGACCCGAAGAACGAGGCCCTCAACGTGGTTCCGCTCGCCGCGGGGAAGCGCCTCGCGAAATCGATATCGCTTTCGGAGATCAAGGCCAGCCCGCTGTTCGCGGAGTCGCCGCTCCTCCGGATGGGCCGCCTCTCGGTGGTGCCCCTCACCGACGAGCAGTACCACTTTCTCACGGG
>CAZXSG010000937.1:0-2473 GCA_964643185.1 uncultured Holophagales bacterium | reverse complement strand
CTCCGACCGGGCTCATGCGGCAACCCCTCGCGACCCCCCGGCGGCCGCCGATGCCGCCGCCGCCGCCGCCGCCCATGCCGCCGCCCATGCCGCCGCCCATGGTCCCCATCGTTCCTCCGAGCTCACCGATGACCAGGGAGACCTCGCGGTCCCAGGTCTTCGGGGCCGAGCCGGGAGGATCGACGATGAGGAGGCCGTAGAGCCCTCGGGCGATCTGGGCCGCGGCGTCGGCGTGTGGGTGGTACCAGTACGTTCCCGGCTCGGGAGCTGGAAATTCATACGTGAACTGCCCCCCGCGCTGCACCACGGGGGCGGTGATTCCCGGAACGCCGTCCATTCCGTTCGGGACGGGAACGCCGTGCCAGTGGATCGTGGTCGCCTCGGGGAGGTGGTTCACGAGCTTGACCCGGATCGTGTCGCCGGCCGCGACCCGAAGCTCGGGCCCCGGTACGCTTGCGTTGTACGTCCAGGCGGTCACCATCTGGCCAGGCGCGATCTCCCAGGTCGTCGCGGCGGCGGTCAGGGTGAACTCACGCGTTGCGCCGAGGGCTGCGAGCGGGAGGAGCGCTTTCCCCGCGAACGCTGCCGCAACGATGACGCGCTGAACGTTCGGGAGCAGCATTGTGTTTCTCGTTTCCGGTTCGCGCCCCAGCTGCCTCATCGGGAACCTCCTGTCGTTCGCCGGAAACTCACGCCCCGGCGTTGCATCTGTGGTCAAGGCACGTGGCGCGCGGCAAACGCTCAGCGCCTACGGACCGTCGAGCGGAACTCGTCCGCGCGTCTCCTCCCTCAAGGTGCTTCAGACGCTTCGTTCGCGCCATGATGCAGATGACTCGGCTCGCTGACGGCGCGGGCCGCGCGCCAGCGAGCCGCCGGTACGCGGAGGAAAGCGTCGACGACGGCGGCGTCGAAGGCGAGGCCGCGGTCGAGCTCGATACGCTCGATGGCCGCCTCGAGAGGGATGGGTTGGTGGTACGGGCGTAGGGAGGTGAGCGCGTCGAAGGCGTCGACGACCGCGAAGATCCGAGCCCCGAGCGGGATCTCTGCGCCCGCGAGGCCGCGAGGGTAGCCTCGACCGTCCCACCGCTCGTGGTGGGCCAGAATCAGCGACCGGGTGGCGCGAAGCCCCGAGAGGTCGCCGACGAGCGCGGCCCCGAGCTCCGGATGCCGCCGGATCACGGACCAATCGTCGTCGCTGAGCCCGCCTTCCTCGAGGAGGATGCGGTCGGGGACCCCGATCTTCCCGATGTCGTGGAGGACGGCGGCCTGGCAGAGCGCCTCGCGCTCGGAGGCAGACCGGATACCGAGCTCGTCTGCGAGCAGCAGCGCGTACGCCGCAACGCGGCGCGAGTGCCGCGCCGTTTCGGGCTCGCGCAGCTCGAGCGCCCCGACGAGACCCGTGAGCGTCTCGTCATGCGCCACCCGGAGCTGCGCGGACGCGCGGCGCCATCGCTCGAAGAGGAGGGTCGCGGTAACCCCGATGATGGTGAGCGAGATGGCCTGCCCGCCCTGCTCGAGCCGCAGCATCGGGTCTGCCGGCCAGCCGCGGAAGACGTGGTTCAGCCAGAGTGAGGCGATGGCGAGCGTGACGAAGAGCGACCAGGCGAGCTTCAGCGTGGCCGCAGCCAGGAGGAGCGGCACGACGTACAGCTTCTCGGCCACGACATGAACCACGTGCCACTCGTGTGGCCCGGCGGGGGTCACGGCGTGGACTGACGCAACCACGGCCGTGGTTGCAGCGACGGCCACGACGGCCCGCCATCCCGGTGGGTCGGACGAACGCGCGCTACTCGACGGTGATCGCGGCATTCATGGTGCCGAATGCGTTGGGGACGCAGGACTGCGCTCCCTCGGATGGCTCACCGCTGCCGGCTTCGCAGCACCACTCGCCGTCCACGACGAATTTATACTCGTACGCGCCGGGAGCGAGCTCCAGGAGAAGGAACCAAGTTCCCGACGAATCCCGTTGCATCGCGGTTGCGGCAGGATCCCAGGCATTGAACGTGCCGGCCAAGAACACGCGATCGGCCTCCGGAGCCTTGCAAGAGAAGGAGATCTCTCGGGGGGCGGCGTCTGTGCTGTCGCTCATGGCGTCCTCACTTTCCTTTGAGCTCGCCGGCGCGC
Source organism: uncultured Holophagales bacterium (assembly GCA_964643185.1). Taxonomy (GTDB): domain Bacteria; phylum Acidobacteriota; class Thermoanaerobaculia; order UBA5066; family UBA5066; genus JAEUQS01. The sequence continues at coordinate 349 of CAZXSG010000937.1, read as the reverse complement.
AGCCGATGGTACTCGGCGAACTTCTCGGCGTCGGTGGCCAGCGCGTCGGCGTTCTTGATGTAGCCCTCGCAGTGGATCCGCATCTTCTTCACGTACGCGTTCTCGAACGCCTGCCGCGGATCAGGCCGTACCTGAGCCTTGTAGTCGGCCAGCATCTTGCGGTGGAACGCCACCTCCTCCCGGTAGGTGGCCGCCTTCTTCGTGTACTCCTCGGACATCGCGAGGTGCTCGGCTGGTGTCTCGGGGAGCTTCGAGGCGGCCGGAGGTGCCGAGGGAGCGCCGGAAGCCCCCGGGACGGCCGTTGGAGGCGGAGGCGAGGCCATCGCCTGGCCCGGAGCGGCAAGCGCCG
>CAZXSG010000936.1:0-2473 GCA_964643185.1 uncultured Holophagales bacterium | reverse complement strand
GGGTTCCACGAACACTCCCGTGAGCTCGCAGCGCACCGAAACCGCGTTCGCGGCCTTCTTCATTCCTTCCTCGACGGCGAGGAACAGCTCCAGCGCGGCCTCTTCGGGCTCGCGCGCGTTCGTGGGCATGTCGAAGAGCACCATGCCCGATTCGAAGCTGGGCCGCGGCACGGACGGTCCGAGCCGTTCCACGGCGGTCGCGTACGCGCCGTAGAGGAGCGTCGCGACGAGATCGGTCGGGCCCGAGGGGGTCTCCGGCTCGGGCATTCCGAACGCGACGATGGCGTGGGGCTCGTCACCTCCCGAGAGGCCGCTGTACGTCACGGTGGCTCGCAGAATCGCGTCGGGAGAGGGCGGCGGCGCGACGAGCGGTCCGATGCGGGCGACGAGGTCCATGCGCTCCTTCTGGAGCGCCTTGCGCGCGGCGTCGGGAATGGGCTGGGACGCGCTCTTGAGGAACGTCTCGATCTGGAAGAAGTTGTCCATCATTCGGCCGGTGTCGGCCTGCGCGAGGAGGCGCTCCCGCTCCTGATGGAACTCGGTGCGCATCACGCGGAAGTCCTGCGCGACGCGGGCCGTCTCGCGGAAGCCGTCGTTGTAGGCGCTCCTCACGGCGGCGGCCTTGCGCTTCTTCGCCTCGCCGTCGTGCTCTTCGCGCCTTTTCTCGAGGTCCAGGATCTCCTGCTCCACGCGGGCCACGTCGTCGGTGAGCCGGTGGAGGCCCTCCTCGAGCATCGCGATCTCGTCGCGCTTGCGACGCGACTCCGAGGCGAGCTCGTCGATGCGCGTCCTGCGGTGCGCGGCCTCGGCGCGCAGCGTCTCGTGTGCGCCGCGCCGATCCGCGTCGATGCGGAGAAAGTCTTTGAGGAGGCTCATCCCCCCAGTTTAGCGAACTGGCGCCGGAAGCCTTCACACGCTCGCGTGAACGGTGACCTCGCGTCCGGGTCCACCCGTGAGCGCCCCCGCTTCGACCACGAGAAGCTCCTCCAGCCGCGCGTCCGCGGTCGCGGCTCCGGCGTGCTCCCTCGCCAGGTCGAGATACGCCGGGCCGTGCCGTGCCTCGGCCCGAACGAGCTCCTCGTAGAGCCTCACGAGGCGGGGCTCCTCGAGGAACCCGAGGAGCACCTCGAACCGCTCGTGGCTGCGGGCCTCGATCAGCGCGGCCACGAGGAGGAGATCCACTCCGCGCTCGGGCTCTTTCTGCATGCGGCAGGCGTCGCGGAGGGCCTTCACGTAGAAATTCCGTCGCTTCGTTGCGAGGGGCGCTCCGTGGCGGCGCGCCTCCTTGCTCACCTTGCGGAAGTGCCGGATCTCTTCCGCGGCCAGCGCGGAGAGGGTGTCCACGAGCGTGTGATTTCCGGGATACATGCCCACGAGCGAGAGCGCGTACACCGAGGCCTGCAGCTCGCACACGGCATGGTCGGCGAGGAAGGCGGGCAGGTGGGACACGGAACGCTGGGCCCACGTGGCCGGGGTCCTCGAGAGGAGCGCGATGGGGCTCGACACGGAGGGAGCGTAACCCGCTAGGTGTCTGGCGGCTCGATCACGTCGGGGGCCGGCCGCGCCTTTTCGGTCGCGCCGCGCAGGTAGGTCGCGGCCGCGCCCAGATGAGCGACCCTCACGAAGATCCGGAGGAGCACCGAGATCTCGAGAACGGCGAAGGACAGCACGAACCCGGCGGGGGAGCTTCCGTCCCAGTCAGGCGCGACGTACAGCCAGGCGACCAGGGGCACGAGGCCCAGGAGGCCGACGAGGACGTCGAGGGTGAGCGTCGTCACGGGCCGCGAGAGAACGAACGTGGCCGCGGAGAAGAGCGACACGAAGGGGTTTCCCTTTCGGGAAAGGCCCGTCGTCGCGCGGGCGTAGAGGACGATGAGCCGCACGAGCCCCGCGAGGACGAGAAACGCGACGAGCCGCACGAGGAGGAAGAGCACGTGCTCCCATTCGTACTGGAGCGTTCCGGGGTCGTAGAGCCGGCCGGGCAGCTGGAACGCGATCACGTAGGCCCCGAGGAGCCCGGCGAGGGAGACGCACGTGAAGACGAGGGACGTCGCGGCGAATTTCCCGCAGTCCGCGCCGAACGCCGCGAGGCTCGTCCGGTCGCGGGTTCCCGAGACCCGCCCGGCGAAGCCTCCCGCGAGAAGCCCGTTCACGAGAACGGAGAGGAGCCCCACCCAGAGGAGCGCGCCGGCCGCGCCGGGCATCGAGAAGAACGAGCCGTCGACCCGGCCGCCGGTGAAGAGAGCCTCCCAGCGTTCCCATGGACCGAAGACTCCGGGAGCGTGACGCTGGAACGCGAGGAAGAGGAGCGCCGGGGATTCCGAGCCGGCGTTCGGAAGCCGGTCGAGGGATTCGTGGAGCGCCGCGGCGAGCGGTTCCACGAGGACGGTCGCGGTGAAGCCGTTCACGAAGAGCGCCCAGGACGGTTGCTTCCCGGTACGGGCCGCACCCCCGGACCCCCGCCCGGGCGCGC
>CAZXSG010000935.1:0-2473 GCA_964643185.1 uncultured Holophagales bacterium | reverse complement strand
CCCTTCTACTGCGTGGGCTTCCTCACCGCGATCGCCAGCGAGCTGACGGCGGCCGGCATCGACCTCCTCGCCCTGTCGGCCTTCACCCGCGACCTGATCTTCGTGAAGGACGGGGACCGCCGCCTCGCCCGCGAGGCGCTCCTCCGCGCCGGGATCTCGGAGCGGATCGCGTAAGAGGCGGGCCGCGAGGTTCCGGAGCGGCAGGCCCAGGAGGCTCGCGTGGGGCTCGCCGCCGTGGAGGGAGACGAGCCGCACGAGCTGCTCGAGGCCGAGCACCGTGAAGACCGGCAGAATGATGCCCTCCAGGATCGTCCCGTCTCCCCGCGACACGTAGCCCGCGGCCCGCTGCACCATCCACACCGAGAGGATGAGCAGCACCCAGGCGATGGTCTTTCCCCAGAACAGTGGCTGGAACCCGTAGCGCACCTCGAGCTCCCGCTGCGTCTTCGCCGGCAGGAACGAGAGGTACGCCTCCCAGAGGTGGAACTCGTCTCCGAGATAGGCGTCCTCCGTGGGACGGTCCGGCTCGAGCGTGGACGCGGCCACGCCCCTCCGCCTCGGGAACAGGAACCGGAACGCCGAGGTCGAGAGAGTCCAGGGCACGCTCGTGAGCACCGAGCCCACGGGGCGCCCTTGCGCCATGGAAATGCCGAAGCGCACGAGGGACTCCGGAAAGATCGTGATCGCGATTCCGTAGATCCCCGCCGGGAAGTCCGTGAGCGGCCTGCCCAAGGCCCGGCAGAAGAGATCGAAGGCGCCGAACACGCCGAGGGCGATGAACGTGAGCGCCGAGATGCGGGTCATGAGCTCTGCGGGGACGTTCCACTCGCGCTCGAGGCGCTCCTGGACGTGCGTGGGCAGAAGACCGGCGAAAGGGGCCAGCAGCAGCGTCGACCGGTAGCCGTGCTCGCGCCGTAGATGGTCGCGTCTCTCGTGGGCCGCCGCGGCCTCGGTCTCCTGGTCGTAGCGCGCCGCGACCCGCACCGCGTGGCGGTCGTCCCACAGAGCCACGGTGTAGCCGATGAGGCCGCCCACCTCGCGGATCTTCACGACCTCCCAAAGCTCGTCGTCCCAGTGGAGGGCGGTGCCCGGATGCTCGGCCCACGTGTGCACCTGCGGGCTCCGCGCCTTCCAGCCCTTCGGTGCGCGGCTCACGATCTCGTAGCCGCCGGGCACCGCCCGGAGCCTGTCGGAACCGAAGGGGCGCGGCATTTCCGGCATTTTCGCCGAACCCGAAACCGGAACGTCCGTGTATTGGTTCCGGAGGTACGTTCCATGACCCTCGCCGACGTCCTCGCCCTCTCGGCGGCGCTCCTCGCCACGTGCGGGGGCCTCGCGGCCCTGTTCCTCATGCTGCCCGTCCTCGCGCCGCGAAGGGTGGCGCGGGCGCGCGCCGCCGCCCTCGCAAGCCCCGTGGGGACGTGCCTCACCGGACTCCTCGGCACAGGCCTCGGGCTCGCGCTCGCCGGCGTTGCGGGGAACGCCGCGCGGGGACCGGTGCGGCTCCTCGCCTTCCTGGTCGTCCTGGCGCTCCTGTCGATCCTGGCGGTCGGCGGGGCCGCCGTCGCGGGTGAGCTGGGCCGCCGCATCGCTTCTCATTCCGGAGCCGCTAATCCGGCGAATCCCGTCCATACCGCCCTCGGCGCCGCCGTGCTGCTCTTCGCGTGTCTCGTGCCGCTCGTCGGGTGGTTCGTCGTGCTGCCGATCACGACGGCGCTGCTGCTCGGCGCCGGCTTCCGCGGCCTCCTGCCCTCGCCGGCCACGCTCCCGGAACCGCTTCCCGCGTCATGAACCGCCGCGCGTTTCTCGCGGGCGCGTCGTTCGTCGGGCTCGGAGCAGCCGCCGGAACGTTCCCGAACCTGTCGGCGGAACCCGTCGACGCGAAGCGCGTCCGCGCCCTGCGCCGCATCACGTTCGGGCCTCGTCCCAACGACCTGGCCCGGGTCTCACGCATCGGCCTCCGCGCCTACGTGGAGGAGCAGCTCGCGCCGGAGCGCCTCCCGGACGCCGCGGGCGTCCTCAAGCTCACGCCGCTGGGCCTCGCGGTGCCGGACCTCTTCCTCCTGCGCCGCAAGGAGGCCGCTTTCGTGCTCCGCAAGGCGACGCTGCTCCGCGCGCTCACCTCGGAGAGGCAGGTGCTCGAGCGGCTCGTGGAGGTACTTCGCGACCACTTCTCGATCTCGGCGGCCAAGGACGACGTGGGCATCCTCGCGATCGCGTTCGACCGCGACGTGATCCGCAGGCACGCGCTCGGCTCGTTTCGCGACCTCGTGCGCGCGTCGCTCGAGGCGCCCGCGATGCTGGCCTACCTGGACGGCGCGCGCAGCAGGGGCGCCTCGCCCAACGAGAACCATGCCCGCGAGCTCCTCGAGCTACACACCCTGGGCGTCCACGGCGGCTACGGGCAGGTCGACGTGAGCGAGCTCGCGCGCAAGGTGAAGCAGGAGGCCTCGTTCGAGCGATACAGGGACCT
>CAZXSG010000934.1:0-2475 GCA_964643185.1 uncultured Holophagales bacterium | reverse complement strand
GGGAGCCGGGACGGCGGGAGGACGCCGGTACCGGCGGCGGGGGCGTTGGGGAAGCGGCGGCCCGGGAGGATGTTCCACGGCACGAGCGGGGACGCGGTGGCGGGGCCGACTCCGAGACCGCGAACCTGCGTCCGCACCTCGGAGCCGATCTCGTCCTGGATCTGCACCGCGAACATGGGGCCGAACGCGGCCACGCCGAAGAAGCGGCCCGCGCCGCCCTTGATGCGGGCCGAGTCGCCGAGGCTCCAGGAGAACGAGAGACGGGGCGCGATGTTGGAGTCGGTTCCGTACGGATCGATCGGATCCTCGTAGTCGTAGCGCGCACCCGCCCTCACGAGGAAGGTGGGCGCGACCTGGAGGTCGGCCTGCACGAAGCCGCCGAACTGGCTGGTCGTGCCGCCGCCCGCGGGGTTGCCGAAGGCCTGGACGAACACGGCCGGGATGCCCTGAGCGAGGGAGGGAATGCTGGGAATGCCCGCGAAGGCCGCGCGCACCGAGAGCGCCGGCTGCCCCGCGAAGAGCGCGTTGGCCGGGATCGCCGAGAACCGGTAGAGGCCGGCAAAGAAGTTCGGCAGCGCGCCGTCGAGCTTGCTGTGGATGTACTCGGCGCCCACCTTCAGGCGGACGTGACCCTTCTGGTCGAGCTCGAAGGAGAAAGCGTCGAAGAGCTGGTAGATCTTGCCGTTCCGGAACTGCGGCAGGAGGCGGTCCGTTCCGAACGACGCGACACCGGGCAGCGACACGGCGATGCCGTAGCTCTGGTCGAGCTGGTTGATGTCGGTCTGGGAGTCGGCGTAGAGGCCGCGGAACTCGTTGTACGAGGACGTCCCGAGGATCGACGTGAACGAGAGCGCGCCCGCGAAGTCCTTCGCGATGCGCTGGCCGCCCGACGACTTGGCGCGGAGGCCGCCGAACGCCTGGGCGTTCTCGTCGTCGATCTTCGAGTAGTTGCCCCGGAACTGCAGGGAGTTCGACATCCCGAGCTGCCCGTCGAGCTTGAAGACGACGTTCGTGTTCTGCTGGGCGTAATCGACGTTGCCGTTCTCGATGGTGAAGCCCTTGGAGCGGATCAGGGCGATGTCGGCATCGGCGATGGTGACCGCGTTCGCCGTGTCGGTCTTGGTGCGCTCGGCCGCGACGAAGAAGAACATCTTGTCCTTCACCACGGGTCCGCCGAGGCTGAGGCCGAAGCGGTTGTCCTTGAGCGGGATCTTCTCGTTCGTGAGCGGATCCTCGGTGGCGAGGGCGTCACTGCGGTAGTAGTAGAACGCGCCGCCGTGGAGCTCGTTCGTGCCCGACTTCGTGATGATGTTGATGACGCCGCCGGCCGTGCGGCCGAACTCGGCGCCGTACGGGTTGGTGATGACCTGGTATTCCTGAACGGCGTCCTGCGAGAACGTCGCGCGGACCGAGCCGGTCGCCTGGTCGTTGTTGTCCATGCCGTCCACAGCCACGTTGTTGAGGCGGGCGCTCTGGCCGTTGATGGAGAAGCCCGACGTGCCCGCCGAGCCCGACTGCGGGCCTCGGTCCTCGGCGACGCGGGGCGTGATGAGCGAGAAGGAGAGGAAGTTCCTCGCGACGTTGGGGAGCTGCGTGATCTTGGCCTGGTCGACGACCTGCGAGAGGTCGGTCTTGTTCGGATCGATCAGCGGCGTTTCCGCCGTGACCTCGACCGCCGCCGTCGCGCCCGCGGCCGCCGACATGGAGAAGTCGAGAGGCGTCGTGGCGCCGAGCGAGAGGCGCACGCCGTCGTACTGGGCGGGCGTGAAGAGCGAGAGTTCGGCCTTCACGGTGTACACGCCGGGAGGCAGGAGGTTGATCGCGTAATCGCCATCGATCTTCGTGACGGTCGACCGCGTCGCGCCGGTCTGCTTGTTCGTCGCCGTGACGGTCACGCCGGGGAGGGGAAGCGCCTTGTCATCGGTGACCCGGCCCTTCAGGTCCGCGGTGGTGGTGCCCGAAGACTGCGCAAGCGCGCAAACGCCATTGACCAGAAAAGCCAACACCAAAGCAAACGAACCGATCCATCGCCCCTTCATGACGTCCTCCTCCTCCGTGAAAATTCTCGTGGAGTGAAAAGTGTAGCAGCGCTCACACCGCGTAAACGCGCAGAACTTTATCCAGCGTCAGGTTGGAAGGCGGAAAAGGGCTCGGAGGGGGGTTGGGGGCACCGGCCATGCAAACGCCCACCCCGGCAAATTCAAGCGATTGGCTCGGAGGGGGTTTGGGGGCACCGGCCATGGTGCCCCCAATTCATATCGTCCCGGGGACCTTGGCGTATTCGCCGCGGGCGACCGCGCGCCCCTGCTCGAGAAACGCGGTCCAACGGGCTTCAGCCTTCTCCGGGTCGACCTCGGCGACGATCTGGATCGCGACGGCCGCGAGATCCGCCGTGAGATACGGCGGCGGCGGAGCGACCGGAAGGTCGGGCTTCACGAGGCTCCCCGTCGACATGAACGCCGCGAGGGCGAGGAG
>CAZXSG010000933.1:0-2476 GCA_964643185.1 uncultured Holophagales bacterium | reverse complement strand
AAACGCTCGAAGAGGTCGAGAGGCGGCATGTCCAGAGCGTTCTCGAGGCCTCGGGCGGAAACCGCTCCGAGGCGGCGCTGCTCCTGGGCATCGACCGCAAGACCCTGGCACGGAAGCTGAAGGAGCCCGAAGCATGACGCCACGCCCGTACCTCCAGTCCTTGGGGCTCATCGCCCTGGTCGCATTCGGCGCCCCGGCCTCGGATGCGCCCGCGCCTTCGTTGACGTACCGCTTCGAGGAGGTCAAGAGCAAGGTCCTGCGCGCGCCCGGCGGCGATACGAAGCGCGAGGAGAAGGTGGTCGTCGGGGGGAGGGCCGGGGCGGGCGACGGGGTGACGACCGGCTACGGGGCCCGCGCGGGGGTGGCGGTGCCGGAACGCGGCAGCCGGTTCGAGATCGAATCCTCCTCACGGGTGAAGCTTGCCGGCAACGAGCCCGGCGTTCTCCTGCTCCTCGAGCGCGGCCGGCTGAAGGCGATCTTCGAGGCGGTCACCGGCACGGAACCCCGCGTCGTCGCGACGCCGGGCGCGCTCCTGGCCGTCCGCGGCACGCGCTACGGCATCGAGGTGGACTCCTCGGGCAACGCCGCGCTCGCGGTCTTCGAGGGCAAGGTCGAGGTCACGGGACGCGGCGTCGCCCCGCCGGCTCCGCTCTTCGTGGGCCCCGGAGAACTCTGCATGTTCGGTCCGCGGCAGCCTCCGCGCGCCGAGCCGATGGGCCCGAGGGGAATGAACGAGAAATCCTGGGGCATGCCGAAGGGCGGCCGCGAGGGCGGCAAGGACGGCGGCCGTCCCGCGGACGGCGGCGGGGATCCGAACCGTCCGGGCGGAAAGCAGCCCGGCGGTCCTCCGCAGCAGGGAGGCAACCCGCCTCCCGCCGGCGGCGGGGGCGGCCGCGGTCACTGACCGCCTGAGGAGAATCGCCCGAGGGCCCCGCTCGAGCTGAGGAGTTTCGCCCCGAAACAGCCCAGGAATTCCGCGGGTTCCATGGCATGTGAGTTGAGTAGGGAGCTCTCCAACACAAAGGAGAGCTCATGAACACTCACACGAGACTTCGAAGCTTCGCGCTCCTCGCGCTCCTCGCCCTCACCCTCGCTGTGCCGGCCGGGATCGCGCTCACCGGACACCCGGAGCTCGGCGACGCGCTTCCCAACCTCACGTCCGCGGAGCGCGCGCTCTTCGAGTCCGGCCGCGACGCGTTCGCGGAGGAGGAGTCCGTCGCGGACGGCCTCGGACTGGTCTTCAACGGCAGCTCCTGCGGGAGCTGTCACAGTCAGGGCGGTCTCGGGGGCGGGAGTGAGGCCTTCGTGACGCGCTTCGGCCGCATCCGGAACGGACAGTACGACCCCATGAGCGAGTTCGGTGGATCGCTCATCCAGTCCCAGGGAATCGGCACGGCCGGAGTCTCGGCGGCCTGCGACTACCAGGCCGAGACCGTGCCTCCGGAAGCGACGATCGTCGCCCGCCGCATCACGACGCCGCTCTTCGGGCTCGGCCTCGTGGACGCGATGCCCGATGCCGCGTTCGAGGACATCGCTCGCGGCCAGCGGCAGCTCTCGCCCGACACCGCCGGCAAGGTCAACCGGGTGCCGAATCTCGTGACGGGCCGGACCTCGGTGGGGAAGTTCGGCTGGAAGAGCCAGAACCCGTCCCTCGCCCAGTTCTCGGCCGATGCCTATCTCAACGAGATGGGAATCACGAGCCAGCTGTTCCCGGAGGAGAACTGTCCCCAGGGCGACTGTGCGAAGCTCGACTGTGACCCGATTCCCGGCATCGAGGACCAGGACGGCGACACCGAGCTCTTCACGCACTTCATGACGCTCCTGGCGCCGCCCGGGCGGGGGGCGATCACGCGGGACGTGCGCAGCGGCGAGATGGTGTTCCAGGCGGCCGGTTGTGCCGGCTGCCACCTGCCCACACTGAAGACAGGTCCCAGCTCCGTGAGGGCCCTCGACCGGGTGGAGTTCCACCCGTACTCGGATTTCCTGCTCCACGACATGGGCTCCCTCGGCGACGGCATCGAGCAGGGCGAGGCGAAGGGCCGCGACATGCGCACGGCGCCTCTGTGGGGCCTCCGCGTGAGGACGCGGTTCCTGCACGACGGCCGCGCGGCGAGCCTCGAGGATGCCATTCGCGAGCACGACGGACAGGCCCGGCGGTCGCGAGACCGCTTCGAGTCGCTCTCTCGCGATCAGAAGAGCGCGCTCCTGGCCTTTCTCTCATCGCTCTGAGGAGGGGCGCCGCCCTCCTCTGAGGAGAAGCGCCCCAGGGACCCGGCGGCACAACTCCCAACTGAGGAGCTTCTCCCCGAATCCAGGCGCATTCCTCCCCGGCACAGTGGCACGCGGCTTGAGTAGTCCAGAACAACGGGCTCGAACAACAGAGACCGCAAGGAGAACAACATGAAAAACCTCTCGAAGCTCCTCCTCGTGCTCACCGCCTCCTCGGTGCTCTCTCTCACCGCGTTCGCGCAGGGGC
>CAZXSG010000932.1:0-2478 GCA_964643185.1 uncultured Holophagales bacterium | reverse complement strand
TGCTTGTGGGCGGCGAATCCGGAAAGCTGTTTGTGATCGACGCCGCCCAAGGCGTCCGACAAGGTCGTTCCCCTCGAGGGAAAGGCCTCGCCGCTCCAGCTCCTCCCGCTCCTGAACCCGCCGACTTCGTCCTTCGCGGCCATTCGGGTGCGCGGCAAGAAGGTCTCTGGAATCCAGATCGGGACGGACGGCGATTCTCTCTCCGTCGCGTTCGAGCCGGTTGCCGGGTCCGCGTTCTACCGGGTGAAGATCGAAGCCAAGGGCGCAGTCGTTCACGAAAGTGTCTCGTCCGAGCCCCGCATGCTCGTGCCGCTCTCGGCCCTCGGGGAGGCAGGAGAGCTGGGCGCCGACGAGCTCCGCTGCGTCGTCGTCACCCACGACCCTTCGGGCGACTTCATCGAGGGCTCCGCGACCTTTTCCTGGCCGCCTTCCGGCGCGCGCTGACGGCGGGCCTCGAGCCCGTCTGCGTCTCCAGCCACCGCTCGAAGGCGCTCGCCTCCTCCGCAGGAAAGACCGCCGCCGGCGAGACCTCGTGCGCGTACCTTTTGAAGAGGCGCGCGAACCCGCCGGGATCCTGGTCGAAGAGCCGCTCCGCCTCGGACGAGCCCCGCAGGAGCCGCTCGAACCGGAGCTTCGTCACGAGCAGCGCCGCGATGCGGAACCCGTCGGAGTCGACGTGCGCGAGCGCGGCGCGAAGCTCCTTCGAAAGACGCATTCCCTGGCCGCGCCGCGCCTCGGCGAGCGCCTCGCCGGGATCTTGCGCCCGCAGGGCAACGAGGAGAAACCGCTCCAGCTCGGCCTTCATGTGGACGTCCTCTGAAGCATCTTCGCGATACGTCGCAGCTCGCGGCGCAGGCGCGGGATCGTCGCTTCGTCCACGGTCCCTTCCATCCGCTCCAGAGTCACGCCGCGCAGGTTGGGGCAGAGGGGGAGCACGCGCTCCAGCAATCGCCAGACGTCATCGGGAACGTCGTCGTCGTGGCTGTCGAGCCTCAGCGAGCGGCCCGAAGGAAGCCACCCGCCATCGCTGGGGACTCCCCCGGAGACGTGGATCTCGATCACCTTGGCGAGCGGCAGCCGCGAGACGTACTCCCATGCCTCGAAGCCCATGTTCACGGCCATGGTGTGAACGTTGTGGAGGTCGAGAAGCAGCCAGCGTCCCGCGCCGGCGACCACGCGCGCGTAGAAGGCCGGCTCGTCGAGCGGCGGGCCGAAGAGGAAGTAGTGAGCCGTCGTCTCGATGCCCACGTCGGGCACGATCCGTTGCATCGACGCCAGGCGCCGCCGCGTCGCGGCCACGCTCGCGGCCGTCATCGGAAGCGGAAGCGGCAAGGTCAGCGACTGTCCGGCGGCCATCGTCAGGCCGGCGTGGTCGGTGAACCACAGGTAGCGGAACAGGGCCTGGTCCTTCCGAAGACGCGAGAGCCAGCGCCTCACGCGGGGCGCGTCGGAGGGGGACGTCGAGCCCATCGAGAGGCCGACGCCGTGCGCGACGAAGGGCCGCTTTGCGGCATGCCCGATCTCGCGAAAGAGCGTGTGGAACCCGTTCTCGACGAGCCTGGCACGGCCGTCGAGCCGCCAGGTCGTCTCGGGCGTCACCTCGAAGTAGCCGGGAATCGAGAGCAGGGGCTCGAGGAGCCCCAGCGTCGCCAGGTCCGGCGGCAGCATGAGACCCGTCAGCGGCCGGATGGGGTGCTCCGTTCTTCCCCTATCAGGCGCTCGGTTTTCGCCGAGGCGCCGAAGGAGACGGAGCCCTTTCCTTCGACGGCCGGAGCACACCGCTCGGCGTACGGGCGCGGCGGGCCTGCTGCGGCGGTTCCACGGGCGCCGAGTCGTCCGGTTCGACACGGTCGGCCCAATACTCGATCCGGGCCAGGGTGCGGCGGCGGATGGCGTCTCGGAGCGGCGTCATGTCGGGGAGTGATACGGATGCCCACCAGCTTACGTTGCGATCGGCCCATCCTGTGACACGCGTCTCACTTCAGCGACCTCACGACGCACGGGAGAGGAAGTGGAGGAACCGGGCTCCCTTGGCCGGGACGTGACCCATGCCGCAGGCCATCATTCCGCTGGCTTCGCCTTCGATCTGCTCGCCGCATCCGTAGCTCGAGCCCCACCGCGTTCCCTCGGGCCGCAGCTTTTCCGATCGCACGGCCTCGGCGAGCCGGCGCTCCATCTCGGGAGCTCCCCGGCGCGCGTCGCGAAGCACGATGGCCGCGGCGCGGAGGAGAGCGGCTGGCGGGAGCGACGACGCGTTCGAGCGCGCTTCGCGTACCTCGGCGGAAGGAAGGGCCGCGGCCGCGGACCGCGCCCGCGAGTCGAGGACGGAGCCGTTCGGCGCGATCGCCTCGTGAAGAACCGCAGCGATCATCTGGACGCGCTTCTCGACGCTCGCCTCGTAGGCCGTTTCCGGCTCGTCCCAGGAGGCCGCGGCCTCGCGGGGCAACGTCGCGTCGATGCGGCGGAACGCGATGCCGT
>CAZXSG010000931.1:0-2483 GCA_964643185.1 uncultured Holophagales bacterium | reverse complement strand
GGCGGTCCGCACTGCCTTCTCCCGCGCCCCTCCCGTCGGGGCGCCCCTTTCCTGTTCCTTTCCCTCCCGCCGATTGGGGCTCGGGCCGGGCCCCGGCGCGACCGCCTCGTCGCCCAGGCGCCCTCACGAACCGGGTCCGTCGCCGAAGCCCGCGCGCTTTCCGGGGCCGCGCGGCACCGCGTGGCGCCCGCCGCGGCTCTGCCGGATCCGATGGTCTCGCTCCGGTACGAGAACGACGGCGGACGTCCGTCGCTCGGGCGGGAAGGCATGACGCGGCTCGAGCTCATGGCCGAGCAGGAGATTCCGTTCCCGGGCAAGCGCTCCCTCGCCGGACGCATCGCCGCGACCGACGCGGACGGCGTCGCCTCGCGGGCCGCGCGCGCCCGCCTCGGCGTCGAGGGCGCGGTGAGGCGGGCCTACGCGGACCTCCTCCTCGCGCGTGTCAACAGACGCGTCGTGGAAGAGCAGATCGGTACGTGGAGAGAGATCGAGGAGGTCACGCGGAACCGCTACGCGGCGGGCATGGGTACGCAGCAGGACGTGCTGCGCGCGCAGGCCGAGGGCACGCGCCTCCTGCAGCAGCGCGTGCGCGACGAGGCCGCGTTCGAGACGGCGCTCGCCGAGCTCTCACGCCTCCTCGAGCGGCCCGTCGACCCCGCGGAGATCCTCGGCACCGAGCTGCCCGCGCCCGCGGAGCCGCCCTCCCTGGCGGAGGCCCTGAAGCGCGCCGAGGAGCTGAGCCCCGAGCTCGCAGAGATCCGCATCACGAAGAACGGAGCCGACCTTCGCACCGATCTCGCGCGCCGGAATCTGAAGCCCGACTTCGTGGCCTCGGCGGCCTACATGAACCGCGGCGGGCTGCCGCTCATGTGGTCCGTGGGGCTCGGCGTCTCGGTGCCTCTCTGGGCCGGGCGAAAGCAGGCGCCGCTCATCGCCGAGGCCGAGAGCCTCGCGAGAGCCTCTGTCTCGAGCGAGGCCGCGATCCGGGCCCTGCTCGAGGCCCGCACGAAAGAGCGCCTCATCCGGATGAGGCAGCTCGTGAACGAGGCGGCGCTCGACACCGGAGGGCTCCTCGTGCAGGACCAGCTCGCGGTGGACGCCGCGCTCGTCACGTACCGCACCGGGGGCGTTCCGTTCGTCGCCGTCCTCGAAGCGCTCGGCACGCTGTTCGTGGACCGAAGGGCCGCGGCCTCGCGGCTCGCCGACCTGATGAAGACCGAAGCGGATCTTCGGGAGCTCTCCCTCGAAGGAGGGCGCCCCGGCGCTTCCGCGTCAGCTCCCGGATCCCCGTCCGCCACGCAGGGCATGTGAGGAAGCGATGAACGCGAAACGAATCGTCCCGGCCCTCTTCGTCCTCTCCATGGTGCTCGTCGCGCCCGCCTGCCGCCGCGAGGAGGCCGGCTCGCCCAAGAAACAGGAAGCAGCGAAGGCTCCGGCCCAGAAGTACCAGTGCCCGATGCATCCCGAGGTCGTCAAGGACGAACCCGGCACCTGCCCCATCTGCAACATGGACCTCGTGCCGATCGAGGCCTCGGGTGCCGCGTCCGCGCCGGCGGGCGAGATCCCCGGGTTCGCCACGGTGAAGCTCGACGCCCGCAAGCAGCAGCTTCTCGGCGTGAAGACCGCGGAGATCACGCGCGGAGAGTTCTCCACGTCGATCAAGACCGTCGGCCGCGTCGCCTGGGACGAGCGGCGCGTCCACCACGTCCACACGCGCTTCGAGGCCTACGTGGAACACGTCACGGCCGACTTCACCGGCAAGTTCGTGCGCCGCGGCGAGGAGCTGGCGCGCGTCTACAGCCCCGAGCTCTACGCCACCCAGCAGGAGTACCTCCTCGCGCTCAAGGCCTCGCGGTCCCTGAAGGGCGCAACCGTGGCGAGCGTCGCGACGGGCGGCGACCAGCTCCTCGACGCCGCGCGGCAGAGGCTCCTCCTGTGGGAAATCACGCCGGAGGACATCCGGCGCATCGAGGAGAAGGGCGAGCCCATCAAGAGCCTGCCCGTCTACGCGCCGATATCGGGTTACGTCACGGGCCGCACCGCGTACCACGGCATGAAGGTCATGCCCTCCGACTCCCTGTTCGACATCGTGGACCTCACGCAGCTCTGGGTCCTCGCCGACGTCTACGAGTACGAGCTCCCCCGCCTGAAGCTCGGCCAGAAGGCCGAGGTCACGCTGTCGTACTGGCCCGGACGCTCGTGGAAAGGCACCGTGACGTACATCTTCCCGTCGGTCGACGAGAAGACCCGCACCGTGACCGTGCGCATCGAGGTGCCGAACCCCGCGGGCGAGCTGAAGCCCGAGATGTTCGCCGACGTCGTGCTCACGGGAAGGACCCGCGAGGTGCTCAAGCTGCCCGAGGACGCCGTGATCGACAGCGGCACGCGCAAGATCGTCTTCGTTTCGCTCGGCGACGGTGAGCTCTCCCCGCGCGAGGTCGCAGTCGGCGACCACACCGGCGGGTTCTACGAGGTTCTCTCGG
>CAZXSG010000930.1:0-2494 GCA_964643185.1 uncultured Holophagales bacterium | reverse complement strand
GGGGGGCCGGGGGGCGGGAGCGAGGGGATCGAGGAGGTCAACGATGATCGCGTCCGTTCAGTTCTGCGGGAACGTGGCCCGGCCTGGGGGGGGCCGGTTCCAGTCGCCCACGGCACCCACGAAATGCACGCTCGTGTGGAAGAAGCCGTCGTCCGGCGGGGTGCGCACGAAGCGACCGTCCCGCGCGGGGGAGCCGGCCCTGGGCTGCGCGTTGGGCATGGTGACCTCGGCGGGATCCGTGAGGAGCGCGTCGGTGAACCGGTTGCCCTTCATGGTGGTTCTCACGAACGTCTTCGTGAACTGTCCGTTGGCGTTGGTGCCGAAGCCGCCGTCCTGGTACGACGTGAGCGCGAAGATGCTGTTGTCGACCACGAGGTTGCCGTTCCCGCCCTGAGCCTGGGTGGCCGCGTCGCGGACGTCGACCATCTGGTTGGGCCAGCCGGCCGTGATGCCGTTGCGGAGGATGCCCGCCGTGCCCCGGCGAAGGACGACCCCTTCCAGCTCGGCGGCGCCGGCCGGCCGGTTACCGATGAGCGTGAAGTTGTAGACCTGCGGGGTCGAGCGGGGCGCGGCGTCGTTGTTGTTCTCGGAGTTGTCGGCCTCGATGCCGCGGTTCCCCTTCTCTTTGCCCTGCACGGCGAGGAGGAACTGCACCTTGCCGTTCCAGCCGCCGGTCCAGTCGAGGTTGTCGTCACCGATGCCTGTGAGGATCACGTACTTGGCGTTGGTGGACCCGCCGAAGAACTCGATGCCGTCGTCCTCGTTGTAGTGGACCTGGATGTTCTCGACCACGGTGCCCGAGCCCGTGCCCTGGAACGCGATGCCGTTCAGCTCGTTCTCGGGGCTGAACTCGATGCCCGCGAACTCCACGCGGACGTAGCGGAGCGTGCCCGAGGAGTCGGTGTTGACGGGGCTCGAGCCGCCACCGAAGGAGCCCGTGTTCCCTTCACCGGCGCCGAGGCCGTCGGGCGAGTTGAACTGTGCGCGCCCGTTGAGGATGAGGCCGCCCCAGTTCGCGGTCGACCGCTGGCCCACGGGGCGATCGCTGGTCATGATGATGGGCTGAGCGGCCGTGCCCTCGGCGACGAGCTTGGCCCCGCGCGCGACGACGAGAGTGCCCTTGGAGGAACCCTCGCCGAGGAGCACGGTGCCCCTGTCGATCGTGAGCGTCGCGGGCTCCTGAACGAAGACGGCGCCGCGAAGGAGGTACGCCTTGTCGGCGGTGAGCGTGCGGTTCGCGGTGATGTTGCCGGAGATCGTCTCGACGGCCGAGACGACGGAGTACATCGCGTTGCCGCGCGAGACGACGCCCGAGCCCAGCGCGTCGCGCACCTCGAGGACGAACTGATAGCGGCCCACGGCCGTGCTGCCCACGGGCAGTGCGGCGCCGAGGGCCCCGCCGTCTCCGAACAGCACGAAGTCGGTGAGCTTCGGCAGGTTCACGGCGACGGGAGTCGTCCCGGCGCCGAAGAGATCGCGCTGCTCGCCGGCGGGCGCGAAGCCCTTCAGAGCCGCGCTGTAGTACTCGCGCTCGCCGGTGACGCGGTTCTGCCGATACAGATAGACCGTCGCCGCCGACGAGAGACCCTTGGGGTCGTGCGTCAGGCGGAGGCCGATCGTCTGAGACGGCAGGAACACGTAGGCCGGCGTCGTCTCGAGGAGGATCGACGGCACCCGGCCGTCCGCGACGACGGCTCCGCCCTGCGCGGCGAGAGCCATCGAATCGGGCGACGCGAACCGGGCGAAGGAGGCCCCCGGAATCGCGATCCCGAGGTCACCCTCCGCGGGCGGCGCTCCGTTGAGCCCCGAGACGGCGAGCGCCGGGACCAGGCGGTACGCGAACGCTGCCTCGTAGAGGCAGTCGGACGGCGACCATCGCATCGACGACCGAGATCCAGCGATGGCGAACCTCGCCACCTGGATCAGCGAACGGGTGTCGAACTCCGCGGTCTGCTCGATGATCCTTCGGAGTGCTCGCGACGACTGGTCGGTCTCGTCTGGAGTATATCCCGGGACGAGGAACACGCGACCCCGCCACCGATCGGGATCCGAGACGTGCTCCGCCAGTCTCGACGTGATCTGTCGGATGCGATCTCTGGATCCGCGGGCGACGCGTTCGCACAACTCCGGCGCGATCACGGTCCTCAGTTGGACATCTGTACCAGAGTCGTATAGGGCTGGATTCAGGTTGCGCAGGCACACCTCGGTCGCCGCGACGATGTCGCGATCGCTCATGGCGAGCAGGCGCCCGGCGTCCCTCGAGAACTGCTCCGCATCCGAGATCTGGCTCGCGACGGAGGTCGGGAGGACGGCGATCAGCCGCCGGAGGCGATCGCCCGCGCGGTCCGTCGCCGTGCCTCCGTCACCTTCGCGCAATGGTCTGCTCATAGCTCTCCCCGTGCTCGTCCTGCCACCACGCGCGGGCCACCCCGTGGGGATCGTCGCCGGGGGCGACCGTCACGATCCTGCTTCTGAAGTGGAAGGACACGGGTCG
>CAZXSG010000929.1:1311-2495 GCA_964643185.1 uncultured Holophagales bacterium | reverse complement strand
GCGCTCCTGCGCTGCGTGGCCGAGGCCTCGAGCGCGATGGCCAGGTCCGAAAGCGCCTTCCCGAGAACGTCGCGCGAGGAGCGCGGCGCGACCCGCGCGGCCAGGTTGCCCGCGGCGAGCTCGCGGGCCGCGGCGACCATCGTCTGGTTGGAGTCGATCATGGCCTTCATGGCCTTCTGCAGGACGCCGATCTCGTCGCGGCCGTGGACGGCGACCGTCTGGTCGGAGTCGCCGTCGGCCAGGCGCCGGGCCACCTCCACGACCTCGAGCACGGGCCGGGTGATGCTCCGCGTCACGAGGATCGTGATGAAAATCGCGAGGCTCACCGCAAGGAGCGCGGTGCCGAACATGATCCCGCGGGTCGTCCGCTGGGCGGCGAGAACCTCGTCGGCCTTCGTGCTCATGCGGGTCACGTTCGCGGCGGCAAACGTCTCGCTGTCGGCGTCGAGGCGCCGGATGTCGGTCTTGTAGACGCCGATCGCGGCGTTGGCCTCCGCCGGTGTCTTGATGGCTCCGGATTCGATCTTGTCGAGAACGTCCTGGAAGCCCGACGCGTAGGTGTTGAGATCCGCGCGCATCGAGCGGACGACCTTCTCGTCCTCGGGCAGCGACACCGTCTTCTCGAGGACGTCGAGGTGCCCCGAGAGGCGTTCGCGCTCCTTCGTCCACTTCCCCTGGTAGTCGGCCATCGCTTTGGCGTCGCCGATGTTCAGGAAGTAGTCCTTCTCGAAGCGTCGGAGCGCGAGGGTCGCGACGCGCGCGCTCAGCGCGTGCTCGGCGAGCCGGGCCTCGACGCCGAGGATGCCGGGCGTCGTCTTCACCGCGCGTCCCAGGCCCCAGAATCCCGCTGCCGCGACGAGCACGACGAAGCACAGCACCGTGCCGAAAGCCAGGGCGAGCCGTTTTCCGATGGACACGTTCTGGAGCATCTGCCTCTCCCCTCAGGAATCCATGGAGATGACGAGCCGCGGATCGCGAAGAATGCGATCCCCGTCGAGAACGATCAAGGCGTCTGCCGTCACGCCCATGACGAAATCACGGGCCGTGCCCGAGGCCGTGCCCTCGGGAAGCGGACGGAGATCCGCCCTCGGGACGAACGAGACCGACGCCACGTCGGACCCGAGGAATCCGAAATCGGGCCGCCGGTCGCGGCCTATGCCGATGCAGCGCGTCGCAGCGGCTGC
>CAZXSG010000929.1:0-1301 GCA_964643185.1 uncultured Holophagales bacterium | reverse complement strand
GTTCCGCCCTTCGCACCCTCTACCGCCGAGAGCCCGAGCAGAGGAGCGAGATCGAAGAGGGGAAGGATCTCGCCCATGCGATTGGTGAGCCCCCGCACGTAGGCGGGCGCGTGCGGCAGGGGCGTGACCTCGGCCGCGTGGAACACCTCGATGACGAGCCCGGCCTCGATGCCGAACGACTCGCCCTGGAGCTCGAACCGCACGATCTCGAGGGCCTCCGTGGGCCTCGCGACGGGAACGGACGCCTTCCCGACTCGCGCCGCCCGTTCGGCGAGCACCTCGGCGTCGGGACGGCGCGGAACCTCCTGGCTGAGCCGCGCGACCTTTTCGCGGGTCGCCTCCCAGTCGATCACGCTCCCGCCTCCGCATGCCGGGCGAGCGCTTCGCCCGTGGCCCGGGTTTCCGAAAGCGACAGGAAGCTCGGAAGGTCGTGCACGACGAGGAGGCCGTCACCCGTGCGCGCCAGGGCTCCCGATGGAGTCGAGGAGCCCGGAAGGACCTCGACGAAAGGCACGAGGCCGTCCTCCTCGAGATCGACGACCGAGAGCGCACGATCCACGTGGAGGGCGAGGAACAGCGCCCCCACCCTCGCGAGCACGAAGTGGTGATCGGCCGCGATCTCCCCGCTTCCGAGGCCGAGCGCGCGGGCGACACTGACCACGGCGTGGAGCTGACCGCGGATCTCGACGACGCCGTCGACCACAGAAGGCGCGTTCGCGACCGGCGTCACCGCCATGGCCGGCAGAACCTTTCGCACGAGACTCAGCGGCAGCGCGAAGCGCCGTCCCGATGCCTGACGTGCGGGCTGTTCGATCACGAGGCCGTTGGCAACGGACGAGTCTGGGAGCCTGAGTCTTTTCCGCACCCAGGATGTCGTGGAACTTTTCGGCAAACGAATGCCCTGCATGCTTCCGTGTCCGGCGGAGGAATCAGGCTCGAACTCGAAGGAATAGAGATCGAAGAAATAGCGATCGAAAGGGAAGCAGAGGACGAGTCCGAAGAGGAGGAAAAGTAGTATTGAAACCCTACCCGATGGACAGCTTGAACTCGCGTCCCGCGACTTCACGTCTGGGGCGTGCCAAGGGAGCCATTGGCTGGTCAAGGCGGGTGCAGCGGTTCTCGTAGATTCTTTGCGGAAACGCCGGGCAATTCCCAGTGCTCGTGGTCGCGGCACACTCCTGATTCAACCCCCTCCCCACAAGGAGGTCGTGCGGCTTCTCGGTGGATCACGTCGCTGATGGCATTCGATCACGAAAGCACGAAAAGACGAAAGCCCGAAAAAGGCCAAGCGAGGGGTCTCG
>CAZXSG010000928.1:0-2496 GCA_964643185.1 uncultured Holophagales bacterium | reverse complement strand
GGCAGGGCGCGCATCAGGCGGCGGAACCGGACTTCTGGGGGCAACGCCAAGACGGCGAGGAAGCTCGTGGAGGGTGGTTACCTCATGACGGGCACCTCCGGCCCGGCCGAGGGTCTGGCCATCGATGGCACGTTCTTCCGCATCAAGGCCAACACCCTGTTCGAGATGCACCGCGCGAACACCGGATACCAGAGCGGAGGCGAGAAGGGCGCCCGGCGGTCGGGCGGCAAGGTTGTCGTGGGCGTCATCGACACGTCCACGGCCGAGGGCTCGCAGTCGTACATCAAGACCGACGCGGTCACGGCCGAGGTCGGCCAGCGGTCGGACGTCGGCGTGTCCGTCGACGACTCCCGGAGCACCGAGACGTCGGTCTATCGCGGCGGCGCGACGCTGCGGGTCGACGGCGGCTCGAGCGCCGCGCTCGGCGAGCGCGAGGCCGCGACGGTCGCCCGCGGCTCCAAGGACATCGGTCCGCGCCGCCGCATCCCCGATTCACCCGCGCTGCTCTCGCCCGAGGACAATTTCGCCATCGACCTCCGCAAAGGCGGGCAGATCACGCTCAAGTGGAAGAAGACCGACGCGCAGCGCTACCGGCTCCAGGTCGCGAAGAGCCGCCTGTTCGTCGACGACTCGCTGAAGGTCGACCTCTCGGACCGCACGAAGACCGAAGCCACGCTCAAGGTCACCGAAGAAGGTCTGTTCTTCTGGCGCGTGATGGCCCTCGGCGCCACGCCGGCCACCAACTCGGAGTGGTCGAAGTACGCGAGGTTCCGCGTGCAGGCCACGGGCATCGCCGCTCCGACGGGCGAGCCGCCGACGCTCACCCTGAAACGACCGACCGTGTACGGTACGGTCGTCATGCTCGAAGGGAAGACCTCCCCGGGCGCCAACGTGCTCGTGAACGGCGAGAACGCCGATGTGGACATCTCCGGCAACTTCAAGAAGACGCTCACCGTGAACGTCGAGGGTGCCCAGGAGATCGTCATCCAGGCCATCGACGGCCAGGGCCGCAAGACCGAGCGTCGCGAGCCCGTCGTCATACAGTTCTGATCTCTCCGAAAGGATTCGTTCTTTGGCTGTTCGCTCTTTCTTCTCGCTGTTCTCGTCGGATCTCGCGATCGACCTCGGCACCGCCAACACCCTCGTCTATGCCGAGGGCCGCGGCATCGTGGTTCGCGAACCGTCCATCGTGGCCATCAACAAGATCACCAACAAGGTCGAGGCCGTGGGCTCCCAGGCCAAGGAGATGCTGGGCCGCACACCGGGCAACATCGTCGCCATCCGGCCCATGAAGGACGGCGTCATCGCCGACTTCGAGGTCACGGAGCGGATGCTCGACTACTTCATCAAGAAGGCGCACGGTCGCTCGCTCTTCGTGCGGCCGAAGATCGTCATCTCGGTCCCGTCGGACACGACGCCCGTCGAGAAACGCGCCGTGAAGGACTCCGCGCTCCAGGCGGGCGCGAGCGAGGTCTTCATCATCGAGCAGGCCATGGCGGCAGCCATCGGCTCCGGGCTGCCCATCACCGAGCCCACGGGCAACATGATCGTCGACATCGGCGGCGGCACCACCGACGTCGCGGTCATCTCGCTGGCGGGCATCGTCTATTCGCGTTCCGTACGCGTCGCCTCGAACGAGATGGACGAGGCGATCATTCAGTACATCAAGCGCAAGTACAACCTCCTCATCGGCGAGCGCACGAGCGAGCAGATCAAGATCGAGATCGGCTCGGCGTACCCGCTCGACGAGCCCATCACCATGGAGGTGAAGGGCCGCGACCTCGTGGAGGGCATTCCCAAGACGCTCACGATCACGGATGCCGAGGTGCGTGAGGCGCTCGCGGAGACCGTGGGGATCATCGTCGACGCCGTGCGCGTCGCGCTCGAGAAGACGCCGCCCGAGCTCTCCGCCGACATCATGGACAAGGGCATCGTCCTCACGGGCGGCGGCTCGATGCTGAAGAACCTCGACAAGCGCCTCCGCGAGGAGACGGGGCTCCCCATCTCGCTCGCCGACGAGCCGCTCTCGTCCGTGGCCCTCGGCACCGGCGCGATGCTCGCGGACGTCGATCTGCTGCGGAAGATCTCGATCGACTAGCGGAAGGCCAGACCTCCACCGATGCCCTCCCCACCCGGACCCCTCCTGCAGCGCCGGCCGCTCCTCCTGCTCGGGGTGCTCCTGTCCTCGTGCTTCGTGCTCCTCTCCCTCCAGGTGAGGCGGGGAGCCCTGACCGCGCTGGAGGGGTTTCTCCTCGACGCCACGGCCCCGTTCGTCCTGGTGGTCACCGAGGGCCGCGAGGGCGTTTCGCGCATCGGCTTCTGGTGGTCGACCCGGGAAGGGCCGCTCGCGGCGAACGCCGCCAAGGAGCGGCGCACCGCGGAGCTGGAGGGCAAGGCCCTGGAGCTTCGCGACGCGGAGACGGGGCGGCAGCGGCGCATCGCCCCTTTGAACGCGCACCCGTCCCCCCCCGCGCGCACCGCGGCCGGCCGGCTCCC
>CAZXSG010000927.1:0-2504 GCA_964643185.1 uncultured Holophagales bacterium | reverse complement strand
CCTCTCCCCGGCGCCGCGAGCTCCTGCGCTCGATCGGGCACGAGCCGCGGCTGGTGAGGGTCGACGTGTCCGAGGCCCTGCTTCCTGAAGAGGACCCGTTCGACGCCGCCGAACGCCTGGCCCGCGCCAAGGCGACGGCGGCCCGCTCTCTGGTTCCGGAGGACGCGCTCGTGGTCGCGGCCGACACGCTCGTGATCCTGGAGGGCGAGGCGCTCGGCAAGCCGCTCGACCGCAAGGACGCCGTTCGCATGCTCCGCGCCCTGTCGGGAAAGCGCCACGACGTGGTGACGGGCGTCGCCCTCCAGAAGGGCGGGCGCCTCGTCTCGGGCCGCGAGCTCACGAGCGTGGACTTCGCCGAGCTGTCGGAAACCGATATCGGTTTGTACGTCGCCACGGGCGAGTGCGACGACAAGGCCGGCGCCTACGCCCTCCAGGGCCGCGGCGGGCTCTTCGTCACGGGGCTGGAGGGCAGCCCGTCGAACGTCGTGGGCCTGCCGGTACGACTCGTCGCGATGCTCGCGCGCAAGCTCGACGTTTCCCTGTAGTCCTGCCTATACCTGCGTTTTTTGCCGGGCGGCGGCCCGGGCCGCCATCACCACGTTCGCGAAGACGATCGTCCGCGTGTGCGTGGCCGAGCCGATGCGGAGCCGGAGCGGGAACGGCAACGGGCCCTGCCCGTCGCGCCAGGGACGGAAGAGCGCCGCGAGCTGCTGCACCTTCAGGGCCGCGGCCGAGGCATCGGCGTCGAGGAGCACCACGAGGAACTCGTCCTCCTCCCATCGGAAGATCGAATCCTTCTCGCGCACGCCCGCGAGGAGCACCTTCGCCGACTCGATCACCGCCCGGTCGCGCGCTTCCTCTCCGTGCGCGGTCAGAAGCCCTTCGTAGTTCGTGAGCACCACGGAAAGCACCGACGTCGAGAGCTGCTGCCGGCGCGACCTCTCGAGCTCCCGCCCGATGATCTCGTCGAAGTAGTCCCGCGTGAAAAGCCCGGTCAAGAGATCCCGGATCCCCGTCTCGCCACTCATCGGAAGGTCGCGGATATTACCGCCCCCGGGGTTTGATTTCCGGCGCGGCCTCGTGAGATAACTTGATTCGAATGGTCATGTTTGAGAGCGGCGGCCGGAAATGAAGCTCTCGCGCCGCGGCGAATACGCCCTCAAAGCGCTCATCCACCTCGCCCGGCGGGGACCCGGCGGCGTCGCGACCGTGCCCGAGATGGGGCGTCTCGAAGGTCTTCCCGAGCCGTTCCTCCATCAGATCCTGCTGGAGCTCACGAGCGGCGGGGTGCTCAAGAGCCGCAGGGGCCGCGGCGGCGGCTTCGAGCTGGCGAGGCCGGCGAACGACATCTTCCTGGGCTCCGTGGTCAGGCTCGTCGACGGACCCCTCGCCCCGATTCCCTGCGCTTCGGTCACCGCCTACGAGGCCTGCCCCACATGTCCCGAGCCCGAGGCCTGCGATCTCCGCGGCGTGATGCGCCGGGTGCGGGACGCGGTCGCGGACATCCTCGACAACACGACCCTCGCCGACGCCGCCTCCGGCGCGGAAGCGAGAACGGCCCCGCGCCCTCCGGCGCGGAAAGGACGCGCATGAGCGTTTCCGCCCCCGACGACGCACCCGTTCCGATCTCCCGCCCTGGCCCGGAGTCCTTCCGCGACGTGCTCCGGAAAGAGCGCGAGCGAATCCTCCTCGCCGACGCGCGGGCCGACCTCACGGGCCGAGTGGATCCCGAGCTTCTCGGCCTGCTCCGGAGCGAGGGCTTCTTCGCCGCGAGCCTGCCCACCTCGCTCGGAGGCCCCGGCCTCTCTCTCCTCGAGGCGACGCAGCTCCTCGCGAACCTCGCGACCCTTTCGCCGTCCGCCGCGCTCCTCTGTGTGATGCCCCTCGGCACGCTCGCGATCACGAGGCTCCCGGAGAGCCTCGTCCCGGCCGGCGAGCGCAAGGCGTTCCGCGCCCGGACGAGGCTCCTGGCCCGGCAGGCGCTCGAGGGCCGCGTCTTCGGCGTCGCGAACACGGAGCCCGGCACCGGCGGAGATCTCGCGAACACGCGGACGCGGGCCGTGCTCGGGAGCGACGGGGTCGTGAGGCTCCACGGCTTCAAGAGCTTCGCGAGCTTCGCCGGGAACGCGGACGTGTGGATGTCGAGCGCGAGAGACGAGGAAGGGCGCGTGGACGCCTACCTGGTTTCGAGCAGGGCGCCCGGCGTCCGGTACACGAGCTCCTGGGACGCGGTGGGTATGCGCGGCACCGAGTCGATCGGCGTGCACTTCGAGGGCGCCCCGGCCGAGGATCTGCTGGGCTATCGCGGCATGCTCGAAGGGCCGAACGCGCGGCACTTCTCGACCCTCGGATTCGCGGCGGTGTTCACCGGCATCGCGCGCGCGGCGCTCGAGGAGGGCCGCCCCGCGGCGTCCCAGAGCGCGTGGTCGCAGATCCGTCTCGCGGAGGCCGCGATGCGCACGGAGGCCGCGGCCGCCCTGGTCGAGTCCGTGGCGCGGGAGGGC
>CAZXSG010000926.1:0-2505 GCA_964643185.1 uncultured Holophagales bacterium | reverse complement strand
CCCGACCCCTGTGACGCCCAGCTCGGGGTGCGGGCGGCCGATGGTCTCTTCGTGGCCGCGGGGGGGAAGCTCACCGTCCTTCCCCCGAACACCATGGTCCAGATCAGCGGCCTCAAGGACTACTTCGGCTTCTCGGACGACGTGAAGAACGCCCAGATCACGGTCCGCAACGTGGGGCCGGGCTGTCAGTTCGGTGCCGTCGCGTACGTCATCGACCGCAAGACCCAGGATCCCCTCGCCATCCCCCTGAAGAAGTAGATTCGATTCCATCCCGGGACCGGCGCGACGCCGGTCCCGGCCTTCCGGGGCGCCGGTTCCGAGTCCGCTAGACTCCCGGCCGAAATGAAGGGCCTCATCCTCTCGGGCGGCAAGGGCACGCGCCTTCGCCCCCTCACCCACACCTCCGCCAAGCAGCTCGTTCCCGTGGCCAACAAGCCGGTGCTGTTCTACGGCATCGAGTCCCTCGTGGCCGCCGGCATCACCGAGATCGGCATCGTCGTCGGCGACACGCACGCCGAGATCGAGGCCGCGGTGGGCGACGGCACACGCTTCGGCGCCAACGTCACCTACATTCCGCAGGATGCTCCGCGGGGCCTGGCTCACGCCGTGCTCATCGCAGAGTCGTTCCTGGCCGGGGATCGTTTCGTCATGTACCTCGGGGACAACCTCCTCCAGCGGGGCATCACGAGCCTCGTGGCCGAGTACCTCTCGTTGGGCGTGGACTGCGAGATCCTGCTCACGAAGGTCCCGA
Source organism: uncultured Holophagales bacterium (assembly GCA_964643185.1). Taxonomy (GTDB): domain Bacteria; phylum Acidobacteriota; class Thermoanaerobaculia; order UBA5066; family UBA5066; genus JAEUQS01. Next base: position 1,754 of record CAZXSG010000926.1, on the reverse strand, counting down.
ACCCGTCGTCCTTCGGCGTCGCCGAGCTGGACTCCTCGGGCCGGGTCGTGAGGCTCGTCGAGAAGCCCAAGGAGCCGCGCAGCGATCTGGCGCTCGTGGGCGTCTACCTCTTCAACGACGCCGTCTTCGAGGCCGTCAAGGCCATCAAGCCCTCGGCCCGCGGCGAGCTCGAGATCACCGACGCCATCCAGTGGCTCGTGGACAACGGCAACAGCGTGAAGGCCCACCTCGTGTCGGGCTGGTGGAAGGACACGGGCAAGCTCGATGACATGCTCGAGGCCAACCGCACCGTGCTCGACGCGGCCGAGCCGCTCGGCGAGCCCGTGGCCGACGACCTCTCGCGCGTCGAGGGCAAGGTCGTCTTCGAGGGCGGTCCGGGCTCGGTCGTCCTCGTGGACTCCGTGGTGCGCGGCCCCGCGATCCTGGGCGCCGGCACGCGCATCGAGAGGAGCTTCGTGGGCCCGTACACGGCCATTGCCGCCGGCTGCCGGCTCACCGGAGTGGAGATCGAGAACTCCATCGTGTGGGAGGGGTCGACGCTCGAGGACGTGCCGCTCCGTATCAGCGACTCCCTCATCGGACGCAACGTCGTCATCAAACGCAGGCCCGAGATGCGGCCCAAGGCTCACCGCTTTCTCGTGGGCGACAACTCGGAGATCGGAATCGGCGAATGAAGAAAGTCCTCGTCACCGGCGCGGCCGGGTTCATCGGCTCGTGCTTCGCCCGGCGGCTCTTCCGGGAACGCGAGGACGTCTCGATCGTCGTCCTCGACAAGCTCACCTACGCGGGCAACCTCGCCAACCTCGAGCCCCTCGCGGGCAGCCCGTGCTACCGTTTCGTGAAGGGCGACATCGCCGATCCCGAGGCCGTGCGCGATGCGATGGAAGGCTGCGACACGGTGCTCAACTTCGCCGCCGAGACCCACGTGGACCGCTCGCTGCAGGGCGCGGCCCACTTCCTCGACACGGACATCAAGGGCGTCTTCGTGCTCCTCGAGGAAGCGAAGCGCATCGGTATCGAGCGGTTCATCCAGATCTCCACCGACGAGGTCTACGGGCAGATCCTGGAGGGGGAGTTCAAGGAGACCGATCCCCTCAACCCGCGGAACCCCTACTCCGCGGCCAAGTGCGGCGGCGACCGGCTCGCCTATTCGTACTGGGCGTCCTTCGGGGTGCCCGTCATCGTCACGCGCGCCTCGAACAACTACGGCCCGTACCACTATCCCGAGAAGGTCATCCCGCTCTTCATCACGAACGCGATCGACGACCTGCCCCTGCCGCTTTACGGCGACGGGAAGAACGTGCGCGACTGGCTCCACGTGGAAGACCATGCCGCGGGCCTCATCTTCCTCCTCGAGCACGGCAAGTTCGGCGAGACGTACAACATCGGGGGCGGCAACGAGGTCATGAACGTCGACCTCACGAAGCGGATCCTCGAGCTTCTCGGCAAGCCCGAGACGCTCATCCGCCCCGTGGCCGACCGGCCCGGACACGATCGTCGCTACGCGCTCAACACCGACAAGCTGAAGGCGCTCGGCTGGTCCCCCACGGTTGCGTTCGGGAAGGGTCTCGAGGACACCGTGAAGTGGTTCGTCGAGAACGAGAGCTGGTGGCGGCCCATCAAGGAGCGGGACCCCGAGTTCAAGGCCTGGTACGAGAAGAACTACGCGGAGCGCCTCGCGGCCCCGCAGATCTCCTCCTAGGAGTCGGACTCTGGGCGAGACCCTGATCTTCGGCGCGGGGGGCATGCTCGGC
>CAZXSG010000925.1:0-2506 GCA_964643185.1 uncultured Holophagales bacterium | reverse complement strand
GAAATACTCCCCGTTTTCTGGACACGGAGATAAGTTATAGGCAACAGGGGTTCGAAAGAGGAGCCCACGATGCCGAAGCGGAAGGTCCACAGCGGAGAATTCAAAGCGCGGGTAGCGCTGGAGATGCTCAAGGGGCGGCGTACCGCGAACGAGGTCGCCTCAACGTTCGGAATACACCCGGTCCAGGCGGCGCAGTGGAAGAAGCAGGCCATCGAGTCCCTGCCCTCGGCGATGGCGGATCGGCGCCACCGGGAGAACCAGCAGGCCGAGGTCGAGAAGAGGGAGCTGTACGAGGAGATCGGCCGGCTCCGCATGCAGCTGGAGTGGGTTAAAAAAAAGTCTGGGATCTCCCCCGCGGGGAGCGAGTAGCGTGGATCGCCCACTCCGACCCGCGGATATCGGTCGCAACGCAGTGCGACCTGGCCGGCATCTCGAGGTCGAGCCTCTACTACGACCCGCGGCTGGAAGACCCGGAGGACTTGGCGTTGATGCGGCTCCTGGACCAGCAGTACACCGACACGCCGTACTACGGCGTGGAGCGCATGACGCACGTTGCCCGCACCCGCGGATTCCTCGTGAACCCCAAGCGGATACGTCGCCTCCTGCGGCAGATGGGCATCACGGCCCTGTATCCCAAGCCGAGCCTGAGCAAACCGGCTCCCGGCCACCGGACCTACCCGTACCTCTTGCGCGGCGTGCCGATCACCCGGCTCGACCAGGTTTGGAGCTCGGACATCACGTACATCCCGCTCCGGACCGGCTTCGTCTTCCTGGTCGCGGTCATGGACTGGTTCAGCCGCTACGTCATCTCGTGGGAGCTCTCCACCAGCATGGAAAGCGACTTCTGCGTCTCGGCCCTCGAGCGCGCGCTGCGTCGGGGCCGACCCCAAATCTTCAACACCGACCAGGGCTCGCAGTTCACAAGCGACGCCTTCACCCGGCCACTCCTGAGCGCCAGTATCGATATCAGCATGGATGGGCGCGGCCGAGCTCTCGACAACGTGTTCATCGAACGGCTTTGGAGGTCGGTCAAGTACGAGGACATCTACCTCCGCGACTACGCCGATCCGGACGAAGTCCACGACGGCCTCGACCGGTACCTCACCTTCTACAACAGCGGCCGCCCGCACCAATCCCTGAGCTATCGCACGCCCGCCGAGGTGTACTTCGGCCGGTAAGCCTCGGGGGCTCCGCCCCCAGAACCCCCGGGATTTACCGCATTGAGGCCAATCCCGAGGAGGGCTCAAACGAAAGCGGGGCCAAATCGGCCCCGCCCCCCTCGGTCTCGGCGCCGGCATGGGCGCTCGGGTCGCGTCCCCGCGTTGCCCTATCCTCCCTGCCGGTACGCGTATCCTACCCCGACGCTCACTCCCGCGGACGACTCCGCACTTGACAGACACGCACTGACGAGACAGATTACTTGGGATTAACTAATACCTCTGTTGCCTACAGTCCAGCCGATGGGGAGTGCTTCGGCTGTCGCCGCCGAGCTGCTCAGGTCCATCTACTACATGCTCCTCCGGCGACAGCCCTACAAGGATCGACTCCCGGCACCCGACGTTCAGCACAAGCAGCACACAACGCGCCGTCTCGTTTCCCGTCTCAAGAACCTCGGCTTCGAAGTTCAGCTAAGGCCTGCTGCATGAACGCTTTAACGGCACGTCGTGCCAGAATTGGAGGTCGAGTTTCTCTATAGGCGGCTTGCACCCGACCTTCACCCTCCTCTTCCAAGCCGTCGTCCTGACGGTCACCGTTCTCTGGTGCGTTGCAGTTGTCGAGTCCCTACCACCTGAGATCCCGAGCCGCGCCACTCTTACTGGGGTTGCGTCAGCCCGCTCCTGGCCAACGTCTACCTGCACCACGCCTTCGACCTCTGAGCGAACCGGTGGAGAAGGACGCGGGCCAAAGGCGACATGCTGATCGTGAGGTACGCGGACGACTTCATCGTGGGCTTCGAGCATCGGAGCGAGGCCGAGCAGTTCCTGGCCGAACTGAAGGAGAGGTTCCTGAAGTTCAAGCCGGAGCTGCACCCCGAGAAGGCGCGGCTCATCGAGTTCGGACGGTTTGCAGACCGCGGACGAGGTGGAAGCGGAAGCAGAAGGGGACGACCCGAGACCTTCGACTTTCTGGGATTCACGCACATCTGCGGGAAGACCAAGGGAGGGAAGTTCATGGCCGTGAGGCACACGATGCGCAAGCGCATGGCGGCAAAGCTGAAGGAAGTGAAAGCGGTCCTGAGGCAGCGCCACGACCATTCGATTCCCGAGCTGGGTGCGTACCTGAAGGCGGTCGTCCAAGGGCACTACGCTGTGCCCCTCAACTTCCACGCGGTGTCCTCGTTCCGCTGGAAGGTCGGACGGCTGTGGCAGAGAGCCCTCAGCCGGCGAAGCCAGAAAGCCAACGTCCCCTGGGAGAGGATGTCACGCCTCATCGCGAGGTGGCTCCCTCCCGCCCAGATCTGCCGCCCGTGGCCGTTCCCGAGGATTGGCGTAGCGACCTGAGGCAA
>CAZXSG010000924.1:0-2510 GCA_964643185.1 uncultured Holophagales bacterium | reverse complement strand
CCCCGCCGAAACGGGGGAACTGGCGGTGGAACGCGGCGGGAACCACGAGAACCAGGCCCGCTGCGGTGCGCGGTGCGGGGTCCGCGCTCTCGACCCGGGCGACGAAACGAGCGTTCCTCTCACGTAGCTCGGCGTAGAGCGCGGCCGTCGCGAGATCGATATCGCTTTCGAAGTGCGCGGGCCCGTTTCGGGCGAACAGCCAGCCTACGCCGGGCACGTCAGCTCCTGTGGAACCGCCTCGTCAGCTCCGCGTGCGCGAACGTGAGGAGGATGGGCCGCCCGTGCGGGCAGGTCCACGGGTCCTCGCACTCCGCGAGATCGCGAAGCAGCCGGGCGGCCTCCTCGTGCGGGAGAGGCGTGTTGATCGTGATGGCGCCGCGGCACGCGAGCGAGGCGGCCAGGGCGTCCTTGCGGGAGGTGTCCCTTCCGGACCCATCGGGCAGGGCGTCGAGCTTCGAGAGGACGTCTTGCAGGAACGGCACCACGGCGCCGGGCGCGCAGTCCACCGGGGCCGCGGAGATCACGAATGTCCGCCCCGACAGCTCCGAGACGACGAAGCCGGCCTCGGCGAGGAGGTCGTCGCTCAAACGGAGCGTCGCGGCCTCGGCGGCAGTCGCCTCGAACGGCACCGGCAGGAGGAACTGCTGCGACGGCGTCGCCCCCGCGAGGAGCCGCCGGCGGATCCTCTCGTAGCGAACCCTCTCGTGCGCGACGTGCTGGTCGATGACGACGAGGCCGTCCTCGCCCTCGGCGAGGAGGAAGCTCGCCCGGTACTGTCCCAGGAGCCGCAGCGGCCCGAGCGGCGACGCCACGGCGGGGGATTCCGGATACGTCTCGCGTGCCACAGAGACCCGCGGCACCGGCACGAGGGAGGGCTGCACGGGCTGTGAGTCCCGCCCGCCCCAGGTCGCCGGAGCTTCGGAAACGAAGGAGGGCTCCGGAGCAGGCCTCACCACATAGGTACGAGCGGCGAGGCTCTCGACGGGCACGGCGTCCGCCGACTTCGCCGCGAGCAGGGCCTCGACGAGCCCGTGATACACGAGCGACGACACGGCCCCGGGCTCGCGGAACCGCACCTCCAGCTTCTGGGGATGCACGTTGACGTCCACGAGTCCCGGGTCCATCGAAAGGAAGAGGGCCCAGCCCGGATGCCGGTCCGTCCCGAGCGCCTCGCGCGCCGCGTTCTGCGCCGCATACGTCACCGACGTGTCCTTGGCGGCACGCCCGTTCACGAAGAGCCACTGGTTCACCCGAGTGGGGTACGTCCGCCCGGGGGCCGTGACGCTCCCCGAGAGCGACAGGCTGCCCGCCTTGAACGTCACGGGCAGCGCGCGCTCCCCGCCGAGCACCTCCAGGAACCGGCTCCCGGCGTCCCGGGCGGCGGGCAGAGAGAGAAGCGTGCGGTCCCCCGACCTCAGGGTGAACGCGACGCCGGGACGCGAGAGCGCGAGCGTCGTGAGGAGGCGCACGATGGCGCGCGTCTCGCCGTCCGCGCTCTTGAGGAACTTCCGCCGCGCGGGCACGTTGCCGAAGAGGTCTCCCACCGTGATGAGCGTCCCGCGCGGATGGGAGACGGGCGCGGCCGAGGGGTCCGCGCCTCGGTCCGCGACGACCTCGGTGCCGAGGCCCGAGGAATCGGGCGAGGTGCGGAGCACGAGCCGCGAGACGGACGCGATCGAGGGCAGGGCCTCGCCCCGAAAGCCGAGCGTCACGAGCGTCGACAGGTCGTCGACGGTCGCGATCTTCGAGGTCGCGTGCCGGAAGAGCGCCATCCGCGCGTCCTCGGGCAGCATGCCGTGGCCGTCGTCCCAAACCTCGATGCGATCGACCCCGCCGCCGTCGATCGCGACGGCCACAGAGCGTGCGCCGGCGTCGAGGGAGTTCTCGACGAGCTCCTTCACCACCGAGGCCGGCCGCTCGATGACCTCGCCGGCGGCGATCTGGTTCACGAGGACGTCGGAGAGGAGCGCGACCTTCGGCACGGGGACGGATGGTAGCGGCTCGGTGACGGAAGTCGCGTTTCTGAGGGCCGGAAACATCTTTCGAAATTCCCGCGGGAACTTTCGGAAACGCGTTTCCGTATCAGGTCATCGAACGACGGAGAGCCCGGGAAAAGTTGCCCGTGCTCGGTTCGTGAGCAATGTCGGGGAGTTTCCCTCGTTCGTCCCCGAAAGGAGCACCCCATGCAGAAGAAGTGGTTCGTCGTCGGTGGAGTCGTCCTCGCGACGTTGGGCGGCGGCGCCGTACTGGCCTCCCGCGGCAAGGACAAGGCCGTCAAGCCGGGCGCGAGCGAGAACCTGCCCTTCCGCGTGGGCAAGGTCTCGACGGACGACCTCCTCGTCTCGGTGCGTGAGGTGGGCGTCGTGGATCCCGAGACGAAGGTGGACGTGAAGTCCACGGTCTCGGGCCGTCTCGTTTCCATCGCCGTGCGCGAAGGCGCGATGGTGAAGAAGGGCGACGTCCTGGCCGAGGTCGAGCCCGACGTCAACCAGGCGCAGACGCTGTCGGAC
>CAZXSG010000923.1:0-2512 GCA_964643185.1 uncultured Holophagales bacterium | reverse complement strand
CGGCATCCCCATCCTCGGGGGCTACGGTCTCCCGGAGACCTCCCCCATCGTCACGCTCAGCGCGCCCGGCGCGGGGAAGCTCGGCACGGTGGGAAGGAAGCTCGCGAGCTGCGAGCTCCGCATCGCGCCCGACGGCGAGCTCCTCGTGCGCGGCCCCATCGTGATGAAGGGCTACTGGAACAAGCCGAAGGAGACGGCCGAGGCCATCGAGCCGGACGGCTGGTTCCACACGGGCGACATCGCCGAGATCGACGCCGAGGGCTACGTCCGCATCACTGACAGGAAGAAAGACCTCATCGTCACGGCCGGCGGCAAGAAGACGGCGCCCGCGCCCATCGAGGCCGACCTCAAGCGCTGCGCGCTCCTCGACAACGCCGTCGTCATCGGCGACACGCGGGCCTACGTGACGGCGCTCTTCTCGCCCAACATGGAAGAGCTCACCCGGCTCAGCCAGCAGGACCCGGCCTTTGCGGGCACGCAGCCCGCGGACCTCGTGACGCACCCCGAGATCCACGCCCGCATCCAGAAGCATGTGGACTCGGTGAACGAGAAGCTCGCGCGCTTCGAGCAGATCAAGAAGTTCGTGCTCGTGAAGGATCCGTTCTCGATCGACTCGGGCCTCCTCACGCCGACGCTCAAGGTGAAGCGCCGCGTGGCCGAGAAGGTCTACGCGGCCGACGTCGAGAAGCTCTACTCCGGCGGCGGGGTCGGCGGAGGGGAGTAGGCCGTCAGACCCCGGGTTTCATGATGTCGATGGCCTGGACCCGGCGTGTTCTTACACCCCGGGTTTGGTGTTTCCGTCCTCACCCGTGAGGCGGTACTTCTCCACGGCGTCGCGCACGTAGCGCATCTCCTGGAGCGTCGACGTGACGGCGATGCGGGCTTCGGCGATGAGGAGCAGGCTTCCCCACAGGAGCGCGGCCGAGCCCGAGATGCCGAAGACGAGCGGCACGAACTCCCAGGCCGAGAGCTCGGCCACCGCGACGAGGCCGATCGCCATGCTGGTCGCCACGAGGAGGCCGATCGCGACGTAGAAGCTCGTCATCGCGGTCCGGAGGCGCAGCACCCTCTGTGAGAGCCACCCGAGCTGATCGAGGATGAGCGCGCGCTTGCCGCTCTCGAGCGGCGGCCCGGTGGTGGCGGCCTTCTCGATGGTCTCCGCCAGGTTGCGCACGCGGTCCACGACGCGGGAGAGGCGCGAGGACGTCGAGAAGACGAGCGTGCCCGCGGAGGAGATGAGCACCGCGGGCGTGATCATCGACGTGAGAACGGTGGCTTTGTCCACGCGGCGATCTTCTCAGGAACCTGCGGCCGGCTTCGCGGTGAGAGCCGCAAACCGCTTCTCGCCTCGGAGCTTCGCGAAGCGAGGGTCGACCAGCATGCGAAAGAGCCCTTCCCGCCCGGCCGCCGCCTTTTCGAGTGCCGCGAGCGCGCGGGTCCGATCGCCGGCTCCCCAGTGCGCGAGCGCGAGCGCGGCCGGGGGAACTTCGTTCGTCTTCGCGCGTTCGAGCAGCTCGGCGACGAGCTTCCTCGCGTCGGCCTTCTTTCCGCCGCCCGCGAGCGCGTTTGCCAAAGACGCGACCTCGAACGGTCCACGGGCCGACGCGTCGACGGCGCGGCCCAGCACGTCGATGGCCGCCGGATCCCCTTTCGCCTGGCGCGCGAGCCCGGTGATCAGCTCCGAGAACGCGGGGTCCACGCCGTGGACCTTCGCCGAGGCCGCGAGGGCCGCGTCGTTCTCGCCCGCCCAGTAGCTCACGAGCGCGCGGGCCCGGGCGACGGCGAGGGAGTCTGGATCGGCCTTGCCGGCCGCGTCCAGCTCGGCGCGGGCCTCATCCAGCCGGCCGAGGAAAGACAGCACGATGGCGCGCGCCGGGTGCGTGATCGGCAGCTTCGGGAGCAGAGACGCGGGGTCCGCGTCCCGTTCGGCGAGGACGAGCGCGAGCGCGGCCTGGGCTTCGACGGGCGCGGGGTCGATCGCGAGCGCGCGCTCCGCGGCCGCCTTCGCGCCGTCGAGGTCCGCGCCAGACGGCACGGCCCCGCGCACGAGCGCCCGGGCGAGCGCGGCTTGAGCGAGCGCGAAACCGGGCTCCCGCTCGACGGCCTTACGAAGGAGCGCCACGTCGTCCGGGGATTCGCCGGCGTTCCCCTTCAGGAAGGAGACGAACGCTTCGGCATCCTTCGTCGCGGGCTCGAGCCGCGCGGAATCCTTGCCCCGCAGCCTCTGGACGAGCTGGTGCGCGAGGTCGGTGTGAAGCGCGAGAGCCTCGGCCAAGGGCTTCGTCCCTTCGACGTGGAGGAGCACGGCGAGACTCGTCATCCCGCTCGGGAAACGCGCCGTCAGCTGTGCCGCGATGATGCGCGCGACACCCGGTGCGCGCAGGAGTTCCGAGTATCCCGCCACCCTTCCAATCTACCGTCGCCCACGGACATCCCAGCTGTGGGGGTGCGCCCTCGCGGCGACACGCCGACGACACGCCGGACGCCCGGAAACGCCCCCGATCCGATGTCC
>CAZXSG010000922.1:0-2513 GCA_964643185.1 uncultured Holophagales bacterium | reverse complement strand
CGGCACCATCAACAGCGTGCTGTCGGTCGCCGCGCCGGGCGCGTTCGTCTCGGGCACGGCCACGGGACCCGTGAGCGGCACCTCCGAATACTCTCCGTGCGCCGCCGTGGGCGGCCCGAACCCCGGTGTCTTCCGCGTCGCGCTCGCCGGCATCGTGGCCACCGAGGCCGACGGCACGGTCCCCGTCGTCGTCACGCGTTCCCAGGGCATGGCCGGCACGGTCACCGTGCAGTACACGACGAGCAACGGCAGCGCCGTCGAGCCAGCGGACTACCAGCTCACGGCGGGCCAGCTGACGTTCCTGGACGGCGAGGTCGTCAAGACCGTGCAGGTGCCGGTCTTCCTCGACGCGGATGCCGAGGGCCAGCAGAACTTCCTCTTCACGCTCTCGATGCCGGGAGGCGGCGCCACGCTCGGAGCGCAGATCGTCTCGACGATCACGCTGAACGACGTGACGCCGGCGTTTCCTGCCGTCGCGATCAGCGACGTGACCCTCACCGAGGGGAACGCGGGCACCAAGAACGCGACGTTCACGATCACCGTGTCGCCTCACGCGGCGACGATGACGATCGGCTGGAACACCCAGGACGGCACGGCGACGGCCGGCTCGGACTACACAGCCGCGACGGGCAACCTCCAGTTCCTGCCGGGGGAGCTGTCGAAGACGGTCGACATCGTCGTGCAGGGGGACCTCACGCTCGAGTCCGACGTGAGCTTCTTCGTCGTGGTCAACCAGATCCTGCCCAACGGTTTCGTGACCAAGGGGACCGGGGAAGCGGTCATCACCAACGACGATTCGTCGGTGAACGTGACCTCGATCTCCAAGCCGTGCGCCTCGACGACCGGCGGTCTGCCGCTCACGATCACGGGGAGCGGCTTCCAGGCCGGCGCGACGGTGACCCTGCTGGGCACGCCGGCCGTGGTGAACAACGTGACCCCCACGCAGATCGACATCACCACCTCGGCCCGGATGCCCACGACACCGGCCACCGGCGACGTGGTCGTCACGAACACCGACTTCTCCACCGCGACCCTGCCCGGTGCGTTCTCGTGGGCGCTGCGCGGCGACGCCAACGGGAACGGGGTGATCACCCCGGCAGACTCGATCTACCTCAACCTCGCGATCTTCCTGGGCGGAAACCCGGTACCGAACCTCTGCAGCGGTGACGCGAACGGAAATGGAGCGATCACGCCGGCGGATTCCATCTACCTCAACCTCGCGATCTTCCTGGGAGGAACCGCACCCGGTTCGTGACCCGCACTAGACTGACGCATGGCGAAAAGGGACGGCGCGCAAGGGGCTGGGCTGGGCTGCTCGGTGTTCGCGACGCTCGCCCTGCTCGCCGTCTCCTATATCGGCTGGGCCGCGGTGAGAGGCGCGCTCGAAACGCGCCGGGACAACGCGGCCCTGGCCCAGAGCGGCGTGCGCGTGACGGGCACGGTCATCGAGAACGTCTCGCGGTCCGGGCGTTCGGGGGGTTATCGGGCGCGGGTCGAGTACGTCGCGGGCGGCCGCGAATACCACGTGCTGGCAGAGAGGGGTTACTCCACGAAGGAGGCGGTCCAGCATCCGGTGGGCTCCCCCATGGACGTCGTCTACGTGCCGGGGCGGCCGCGCATCGCCCGCGTGGTGGGCTATGAAATCACCGGCTGGATCGGTCTCGCCGTCGTCGGTTCGGCGATTCTGCTGCTGCCCCTCGTTGCGGTCGCGCTTCTCGTGTGGTCGGGTCTGCTCTTCGCAAGACCCTCCCGCATCGCGGGGTAGCGGTCAGGCGGCCGGTAAGGATTTCTGTCCCAGCATGCGGGAGATCGCGGCGAGGCGCGTTTCCCAGGCGCTGAAGAAGACCTTTTCGGCGGAGGCTCCGCTCCGGAGCGCGAGACGCAGAACGGCGAGTGCCGTCTGGAGCGCGCCGAGCGCCCGGTCGTGGCGTCCCTCGCGGGTGAACCGCGAGGTCGCGACGAGGAGCTCCATCGCCTCCGATTTCCGCTCGCCCTCGGCCAGCTCGGCGACGAACGGGGCCAGGCCGAGCACGATCTCGTCGAACGTCACTGCAGGTCTCTCGGGTCCCTCGAGTCTCCGGGCCTGAGTCGCCGCGCGAAGACGCGCCGCGATCTCGAGGACGAGCCCGGCGAGCCGGCGCAGCTCGCGCTCCGTGGTGCGATCCACTGCGGCGAGAAGATGGCCGTTCAGATCGGGCGAGGCCTGGACGTAGAGGCTGATCCAGAGGTCGTCGAGCAGGCGGTCGGTGGCGGGATCGCCCGACCGGAAATGCTCCACGACGAGACACCTCTCCACGGCCTCCCGCATGCGCTCGGCGATACGGGCCTCGCCGAGGGCCAGGATCTCGATGGCCTCGGAGAATCGTGTGCGTGCGCGCTCCAAGTCTTCGTGCACGGCACCAGCATGCCTCGCGTAAAAATTTCGGGGGAGGTGCAAAAAGGGGTCGCGCGAGCACACATGGGCCACGCGGAGGGTTTCGGCGGGGTTCCGGGCCCAGGAGAAAATTTTCCGC
>CAZXSG010000921.1:0-2518 GCA_964643185.1 uncultured Holophagales bacterium | reverse complement strand
CCGGGGGGCGACGCCGGGGTGCATCTGTCCAGGCCGCACTACGGCATCCACGGCTCGCCCGAGCCGGCGACGATCGGGGGAGCGACGTCGCACGGCTGCATCCGCCTGACGAACTGGGACGCGGTCGAGCTCGCCCGCCTGGTGACGCCGGGAACGAGCGCCGTTCTGGAGAAGTAGCGCCATGGGGATGCTGTCCGTGTTCAGCACGGTCTTGACGTTGGCGGCGGGTTCGTTCCTGTTTCTGTCGCCCTCGGCCTCGGTGGGAGACGCGTCTCAGAACGCTCCCTCGCGGGTCCATTCCTTCGGCGGACGGTCGGGGAAGCTCCTCGCCTTCCTCGAGACGCGCAAGGGTCTCGAGGAGCTCGAGCGAGCGGGCCTCGAGGTGAAGGTCGATGCGCCCGGTGTCTATCCGTTCCGGTGGCCTCCGTCGTGGCCGCCCAACCATCCGGGGAACGGCGCGAGCCTCATCCTGCTCACACCGTTTTCCGAGAAGCAGGACGGGCGCATCGGGCGCTACGTGCTCGGAACCTGGCCGAACGAGAAGGGTCACGAAAAGGAAACCTCGGCCGCCGCGGCTTACGCGGCCGCCCGAAGGGCCTACGCCCTGCCCGCCGGTTTCATCAAAGTGACGCGTAAAGCGGCCGCGACACGGGTCTCTCAGCACTTCCGGCTCGGCGACTTCCTCACGAAAGACCAACAGTCCGTCTGGCCGAAGTACCTCGTCCTCGATCTCGACCTCGTGGACAAGCTCGAGCTCGTGATCGACGCGCTCCACCACGCGGGGCACCCCGTGAAGGGGCTCCACGTGATGAGCGGCTTCCGGACGCCCGCGTACAACGCGCTCGACCTCGGTCCGGGCAGCCGGTCCGCGATCTCCAGGCACCTGTACGGCGACGCGGCCGACGTGTATCCCGACGACGACCACGACGGCCGGCCCGACGACCTGAGCGGGAACGGGGTGATGGACCTGGCCGACGCCGAGATCCTCGCGAAGGCCGCCGACAGCGTGGAGAAGGCCCATCCCGATCTGGCCGGGGGGATCAGCATCTACCCCGCGACGGCGGCACACGGGCCGTTCGTTCACATCGACACGCGCGGCAGGCGGGCCCGCTGGTGAAGGTCCGGCTCGTTCCGCTCTTGGCCGGCGTTTCCGCTCTCTGTGCCGCCAGCGTCTGGGTGCTGCTCGGCCCCCAGCGGAAGGTCGTGACGATCGAGCGGGCACAGCCGCCGCCGGATCGCCCCCCGGACGTGAGGGTCGTGGAGATCCCACAGATCCAGCCGGTTCCTCAGAGCCGACAGCTCCCACGGACTCCACAGAGCCCACAGAATCCACAGACCCGCGAGCTCTCGATCTCGATGCCGGTCGTTGGGATCGATCCCGCGGCGCTGCGAAGGGATTTCGCGGACGCCCGCGGTGCTCGGGTACACCAGGCGCTGGACATCATGGCACCCCGTGGCACGGCGGTGGTCGCGGCGCACGACGGCTTCGTGCGCAAGCTGTTCACGAGCGTGCCCGGCGGGCTCACCGTGTACGTGTTCGACGAGGAGCAGCGCTACTGTTCCTATTACGCGCACCTCGACGGCTACGCTCCGGGCCTCCACGAGGGACAGAAGGTCCGCGCGGGCGACCTCCTCGGCGTCGTGGGCACGACGGGCAACGCCCCGAAGGACGCGCCCCATCTCCATTTCGCAGTCACCCGCCTCGACCCGGACCGGAAGTGGTGGACCGGAACCCCGATGGATCCCTTCGACCTGCTGACCGCTCTCAGAGGTCCCGGATGAGCTCCTGCCGCTTGACCTTGTACTCCGCCTCGGTGAGCGTGCCCGCGGCGAAGAGCCGCTCGACGTCTTTCAGACGCTCCTCCGGCGTGCGGAAGGGCCCGGCGGGCATGGCGGCCACTGTTCCTGGAATCGCGGCGGCGCGCCGTGTGAAGACGGCGTTCCTGAAGGCCTCCGGGTTCTGGATGCGGCGGAAGATCACGGGACCCTCCTCGCTCGCCGAATCGATGGCCACGTCGCCGTAGGACAGCCAGCGGCCCCACAGCGTCGCCACGAGCCTCAGGTCTTGCACCTTGTCGAAAGGGATCTGCGAGACCCGCCTCGTGAGGACGCCCGTTTTCTTGATGATGCGGAGCGACGTGACCGCGAACTCGTCGAACGAGTCCACGATCGCGCGCCCGGCCAGCGCGACGAGCCCCACGAACGCGAGCACGGCGCCCACGGCGAGGAGGATGCCGGGGGACGCCGTGCCCGCCGGGAGCACGAACGCTCCCAGGGCGATCAGGGCACCGGAGACGACGCCGAGCGCGCCGGGCAGGAAGCGCACGGGGTGGTAGACCGGCCGGAGGAGGACGACCTCCCCCGGCATCAGGTTCTTCGTCACGTATCCCATGCGGCCTCCCGTGCGTTCCTTCTCAGAGCGGTTTCGACTGGACCGGCCTCATCTCCTCGAACGTGACGGGGAGGTCGGCCATGGCGTCGGCGTGCTCTTCCTCCTGCGCCAGGATCACCTCGAGCA
>CAZXSG010000920.1:0-2520 GCA_964643185.1 uncultured Holophagales bacterium | reverse complement strand
AGCTCCACGCGGACTGCCCCACGTTCTCCCGCGCTCTCCGCTCGGCGCTGCGTCAGGCGCCCGACGTCATCCTCGTGGGCGAGATGCGCGACGTCGAGACCATCGAGATCGCGCTCGAGGCCTCCGAGACGGGCCACCTCGTGCTCTCGACGCTCCACACGACCGACGCCGCCAAGACGGTCGACCGCATCGTCGGCGTCTTCCCCAAGAACGAGGAGCAGATCATCCGCACGCGCCTCGCCAACGCATTCCGGTACATCGTGTCGCAGCGGCTCATCCCGAAGTCCGACAGCCTGGGCCGCGTCGCGGCCATCGAGATCCTCAAGTCGAACTCGAGGACGCGGGAGTACATCGAACGCGGCAGCTCGAGCGAGGAGGGGCGCTCCCTCGTGGACGCCATGAAGGACGGCGGCAACGAGGGGATGCAGACGTTCGATCAGGTGATCGAGCAGCTCATCCGGAAGCGGATCATCGCGTTCGAGACGGGCCTCCAGTACTCGACGAACGCGGGGAACCTGCGCATCGAGCTGGCCGACTTCGTACCTTGAGCTTAATTTGTTCAGCCCTCCGGGCCGGGAAACGCCGCCGGCGCGCTGAATTTGATCCTGGGGGTTTCTCGATCCCCCCAGGCCCCCCACCGGAGCAGTTCTTCAGCCCGCGTCAGTGCGCGGCGGCGAGAGCGCGGCGCATCTCGGCCGCGCTCTCGAAGCGGCTCGCGGGCGCGCCGGAGAGAGCGCGACGCACCACCGCCGCGAGCGCGGGGGGGACGGCCGGGCCGAGCGGGATGCAGCGCTCGGCCACGGCGTCGCGATACGACTCCACGAGCGTCGTCGCCGGGTAGGGACGGCGCCCCGCGAGGAGCTCGTACAGCACGACACCGGCGGACCACAGATCCGAAGCCGGAGTCGCCGGCTCCCCGAGCGCGACCTCCGGTGCGATGTAGCCAATCGTGCCGAGGACCGAGCCGGCCGCTGTCAGCGGAGTCAGGGGCGGCAGCGATTCCTCGCTCCCGGCCACGGACCTTCCGAGGCCGAGGTCCATGAGCTTCACGTGGGGCAGGCCGTCGGGGCCTTCGGCGAGGAACACGTTACCGGGCTTCACGTCGCGGTGCACGAGGCCCAGCGCGTGCGCAGCGCCGAGGCCCGCGAGGACCTGATCGACGATCTCGATCGCCGCCTCGGCGGGCAGCGGCCCCCGCCTCACGATGCTCGCGAGCTCCTGCCCGACGAGCCGCTCCATCACGAAGAACGCCCGGCCGGTCTCCGTTTCGCCCGCGTCGTACACCGCGACGGTGTTGGGGTGCTGGAGCCGGGCCGAGAGCCGCGCTTCGCGCACGAAGCGCTCGTGGGCCGAGGGCGTCCGGAGCTGGTCCTCGTCGAGGAGCTTGATGGCGACGTTCCGCGAGAGCGTCTCGTCGCGGGCCTCGTACACGACGCCCATGCCGCCCTTGCCCAGGCGCTTCGTGAAGACGTAACGGCCCAGGAGGCGGCGCGGCACGGCCTGGGTGAAGACCAGCCGGCCCCCGCACTCGGCACACGATCCTTCCTCGTCGCCGCAGAGCCCGCAGCGCTCGCACTCCGAGAGGAACGTGCCGCCGTGTCCCGAGAGGTGCGCGGCGAGCCGGCGCCGGCTGTCGGCTTCCCGCGACGCGCGCTCGGCGAGCCTCCGGCGCTCGAGCTTCAGGGCCAGCCCCCGCGCGAGGGCCTGGAGCGCGTCGGTCTCTTTCACGTTCCAGTGCTCCTCGCTGCGCTTCTCCGCGAGGGCCCAGAGCCCGAGAGGCTCACCGTCGGTCGCGAGGATCGGGAGGAGGAGCGTCGCGCCGCTCCGGCGGAGCTCGTCGGCGATCGCCCTTTCTGTGGCGTCGAGACTCTCGGGCGAGGCCGCGCGGGAGCTCCGCAGCACCGTGAGCACCCGCCGCACGGAGGTCGCGGGCAGGCTCAATCGCGAGAGGCTCGTGCCGCCGCTCCCCACCGCCGGCAGCGGCTCGGTGGCGGCCGTCTCGAGGCCCGTGGTCTCGGCGTTCGAGAGCCGCTCCGTGGGCGGGTCACCGGATTCCCTGCGCGGCTGGGGCGAAGGGAAGGCGGGCCGCTCCTCCCAGGGCAGCAGCCACACGCGCTGGGCGAGCGGGCGCCGCGAGGCCCCGACGCGCGCGCCGACATCCATGCCGTGTCGAAGTCCTGCAGCGGCTTGTCCTGCTTCGCCAGCTTGAGGTACACGCGGTAGACCTCGGCGACCGCGTCGTCGTCCTGCAGGTCCTTCTCGCGTCGGCCGGTCTGCTTCAGGGCTTCGGCGTACTCGGGCGTGCCGCCGCGCGATGCGGGGGCCGGCGCCGGCGCCCTGCAGGCGTTCCAGCAGGCGGGCGGCGCGATCGGCGTGGCGCTGATCGGGCAGCTGTTCTTCACCAGCCTCGAGCACGCCCGCGATTGGGGCGCCACCTCGATGCACATGGCCTTCACCGGCTCCGCCGCGCTCGCGGTGTTCTACCAGATCGCCGCGTTCGGCCTCGTGCTGCTGCTCGCC
>CAZXSG010000919.1:0-2521 GCA_964643185.1 uncultured Holophagales bacterium | reverse complement strand
GGCGATGCTTCCCGTTCACCATCAGGCCAACGACCTGTTCGGCGTCTGCAACGTCCACCTCTACTCCCTCGTGCTCTGTTACTGGTTTTCACACCACGAGGAGGGGCTCGCGCACGCGATCGAGGCCGAGAAATACCTCGAGACCGTCGCGGCCCTGCTGCAGGTGCCTGTCTTCTATTTCTACGACTCCCTGAACCGCCTCGAGCTCGCCGAGAAGAACCCGGCGGACGCCTCCGCGCATCTTCGAAAAGTCGCCTCGAACCAGAGAAAGATGAAGAGCTGGGCGGGGCACGCGCCCCGGAACCACCTTCAGCGGTTCCTCCTCGTCGAGGCGGAGCGCGCGCGCATCGCGGGCAGACCGGACGCGAGGACGCTCTACCGGCGGGCGGCGACGGCCGCTCGCGAGAACGAGCACCCGCACGAGGAGGGGCTCGTGCACGAGCTCTCGGCCCGCTTCTGGGAGGCGCGCGACGAGCCCGAGATGGTGGTGGCCTCCCTTCTCAAGGCGCGGGAGCTCTACGTTCGATGGGGAGCGGCCGCGAAAGTCGCCGCGCTCGATCTCCGGCTGCGTCCGCTGCTGGCGGCGGCGCCCCACGCGCTCGCGCGCTCGACCTCGCCCGACTCCATGACCATCGAGGCGGCGACCGCGTCGCTCGACCTCGAAACGGTCCTCAAGGCCTCCCAGGCGATCTCGGGCGAGGTCGTGCTCGGCAGGCTGCTCGAGACGATGATCCGCATCCTGATCGAGAACGCGGGGGCCGAGCGCGGGCTCCTCCTCCTGGAGCGAGGCACGGGCACAGACAGCCGGCTCGAGATCGCGGCCGAGTCGACGGCGGAGAGCCCCGAGGTGACCGTCCTCTCCTCGCTCCCCCTTGCGGAAGGCGGCTCCCGGCTGGCCACTTCGGTCGTGAACTACGTCGCGCGCACCGGCGAGAGCGTCGTCCTCGACGACGCGTTCCGCGATCCGCGGTTCGAGGCCGACCCGTACCTGCAGGCGCGCCAGCCGAAGTCGCTCCTCTGCCTTCCGATCCAGAGCCAGGGACGGCTGCGGGGCGTCATCTACCTCGAGAACAACCTCACCACCGGCGCGTTCACGGCCGAGCGCGTGAAAACCCTCTCGATGCTCTCCGGGCAGATCGTCATCTCGATCGGCAACGCCGAGCTGGTGGAGGGCCTGGAGCAGAAGGTCGAGGAGCGCACCAGGAGCCTGCGGATCGAGAAGGAACGCACGGAGGCAGCGCTTCTGGACGCCGAGACGCATCAGCGCCGGGCCGAGGACGCGAGCCGGGCCAAGAGCATCTTCCTCGCGAACATGAGCCACGAGCTGCGCACGCCGCTGAACGCCGTGCTGGGCTTTGCCCAGCTCATGGCCCGGCGCCGGGGGCGGGACGCCGAGGACCTCGAGCAGCTCGAGATCATCGGACGCGCGGGCGAGCACCTCCTGGGGCTCATCAACGACGTCCTCTCGCTCTCCAAGATCGAGGCGGGTCAGATCACCCTGGCGCGCGCTCCCTTCGCGCTCGTGCCGATGCTCGAGAGCCTCACCGACATGCTGCGTGTGAGGGCCGAAGGCAAGGGCGTGGACCTCGCGTTCGAGGCCGAGGGGGCGCTTCCCGCGCACGTGGTGGGCGACGAGAGCCGGCTGCGTCAGGTGATCCTCAACCTCCTCAGCAACGCCGTGAAGTTCACGGATCGCGGACGCGTCGTGCTCCGGGCCTCGTGGAGAGAAGGCCGGGGTCTCTTCGAGGTCGAGGACACGGGGCCCGGCATGACGTCCGCGGAACTCTCCCGGCTCTTCCAGCCCTTCGTGCAGACGTCGACGGGCGAGAAGTCGAAAGAGGGAACGGGCCTCGGGCTCTCGATCAGCCGCGATTTCGCGCGCCTCATGGGAGGCGACATCACCGTCGTGAGCGAGCCGGGGAAGGGCTCGACGTTCGCGGCCGCGATCGACCTGCCGGTCGCCGCGGAGAGGGACGCTGTGCCGGCGTCCGCCGGACGGCGGCGCGTCGTGGGTCTCGACGTTGGCGACGCTGGCCAAGCTGGCCAGGCGCCGTTTCGCATCCTCGTGGTGGACGACCTCGCGGAGAACCGTCTCCTGCTCGAGAAGCTCCTGAGGTCGGTGGGTCTCGAGGCGCGGGAGGCGGCGAACGGCGAGGAGGCGGTCGCGGTCTGGAGGGAGTGGCAGCCCCACCTGATCTTCATGGACCTGCGCATGCCGGTGCTGGACGGGCGGTCGGCGACCGAGAGGATCCGCACCGAGGAGCGAAAGGCGCCGGAAAGGCCGCGCGTCCGCATCGTGATCCTGTCGGCGAGCGCGTTCCCGAACGAGCTCGAGTCGATGGACGGCTGGGGCGGCGACGACTTTCTCGCCAAGCCGTTCCGCGAAGAGGCTCTGTTCGAGAAGGTGGCCGAGCTGGGCGTCCGCTTCGTGTACGCGGCCGCTGACGTGCCGGAGCGGGCCGCGCCGGCCAGCGACGTCCTCACCGTCGTCCGGCTGGCCGCGTTGCCGCGGACGCTCCGG
>CAZXSG010000918.1:0-2521 GCA_964643185.1 uncultured Holophagales bacterium | reverse complement strand
TGGGGCGTGCCGGCCCCCTCGGAACCCGGAGGCGGCCCACTGTGAGGGTCGCGGCCGAGCGTGAACGGGGAGACCGCGAGCACCGCGCCTCCGGCCTCCACGCCGTCGCGGTTCATCCGCCCGTTCTCGTCTCCGAAGATCCGCCAGTCACGCGTCTTCCGCGCGGCGAGGTCCATCGCGGCTTCATGGTCGCCCGGCTCGACGCACCCGAAGACGAGCAGGCCGGGGCCGATCTCGCCCACCACCTCCCCCGCAACCGTCACCGAGGCCCTTGAGGCGCGCTGGACCACCAGGATCACGCCTTCCTCCGCCGCCTCAGGAGCGCCCCGAACGTCTCTTCGAGCTCGGGGGCTTTCAACATCCAGGCGGCGCCCGCGAAGACGGCCGCGGCGCTTCCGATCACGACGCCGAGCCAGCCGATCCGCGTGAAGAGGCTCCAGGCGGGCTGATACGGCAGGAACTTCTCGGCGAGCGCGATCACGAAGACGCCCATGGCCAGGGTCGCGCCGAAGAGCCGCGCGAAGCACGGCACGAGCGTCCGTCCGAAGCCCTTCGAGACGCGCCTCTTGAGCAGCACGAAGAGCACGAGGAAGTTGATCCAGAAACCCGCCGCCGTTGCCAGCGCCACCCCCGCATGGCTCATGGAGCTCGCGAGCGTGACGCACAGGATCCAGAACGCGACGAGGTCGAACGTGGCGACGAAGAACGGCGTCTTCGTGTCCTGGAGCGCGAAGAAGGCCTGCGTCAGGATCTTCACGGCCGACGACGCGAAGAGCCCGATCGCGAAGAAGAAAACCGCGTGCGCCGTCTGCCGCACGGCGTCGACGCCGAACTCCCCGCGCCGGAAGATCACGTCGATCACGGGTCCGCCGAGGAGCATGAGCCCGAGGGTCGCGGGAACGGTCGCGAAGGCCACCAGCCGCAGGCCGAACAGGATCGACTTCTCGAAAGCGGTCTTGTCCTCGTCGAGCGCCTGCTCCGAGAGCGAGGGCAGGAGCGCCTTTGTCATCGAGACCACGAAGCCGCCCTGGACGAGATCCACCACGCGAAACGCGTTGAAGTTGTACGTGATGAACGCGTCGCCGAGGCGCGAGAGAGTGCGCGACGAGATGAGGAAGTTGATCTGCCCGATGCCGTAGCCGTAGAGGCGCGGCGCGATCTGCAGCGCCGTGCGCGCGACCTCGGGATCCCCCGCCGGCGAGCCGCCGAACACGAAGCCCAGCTTTTTCGCCAGCGGAGCCTGCATGAGGAGCTGCGCGAGCCCGCCCGCGATCACGCCGATGCAGAGCGCAACGGGAACGGGTACCGAGAGAGGCGCGAGCGCGTACGCCGCGAGCACGATCGACAGGTTCAGGGCCACGGGAGTCGCGGCGGCGAGCTGGAACCGCCCTTTGGAGTTGAGGTAGCTCTCGAGGAGGGACGCGAGCGATACGAGGAGGATGTACGGGAAGAGGAGCCGCGTGAGATAGACCGTCAGCTCGAACTTCCCCGGCGTGTTCCGGAAGCCGCTCGCGAAGAGTGTCACGAGGGTGGGCGCGAAGACGACGCCGAGCGCCACCACCACGACGAGCACCGCGAGGAGCGCCGTGAACATGCGCCCTGCGTAGATGCCCTCCTGGCCCGGCCGTTCTCGTGCGACCTTCTTGGCCATCGGCACGAAGGCCCCCGGCAGACCGCCTTCGCCGAGGATCGCGCGAAAGGCGTTGGGAATGCGGAACGCCGTCCAGAAGGCATCCGAGGCGGCCGAGGCGCCCAGGAAGCGGGCGATGGTGGCATCCCGGAGGAGACCCGTGAGGCGCGAGACGAACGTCCACAGCGTGATGCCCCACGCCGACCTCACGACGGCGGCGCCGCTCAGCGGGGGTCCCTGTGGGATCCCACAGCGGTCCTACCGGACCGCCGGGTGCCCCGAAACGCAATCGACGTCACAGGCGGATTGTGCACGCTCGAAACCGGTCGACTTTGAGGGGTCGTCCCATGTAGTCTTTTTTGTGTTACGCTAAACTTACGCTAACAAAAGGAGGATTCCCATGGCGGGTCATCTCAACAAAGTGATGCTGATCGGACGCCTCGGCGCCGACCCCGAAATGAAGAGCATGCCGAGCGGCCAGTCGATGGCCAAGCTGCGCATCGCCACGTCCGAGAGCTGGACCGACAAGAACACGGGCCAGAAGCAGGAGAAGACCGAGTGGCACGGCGTGGTCGCTTTCGACAAGCTGGCCACGATCGTCGAGCGTTACATGAAGAAGGGCCTTCTCGTGTACGTCGAGGGCCAGCTCACGACCCGGAGCTGGGATGACAAGGACTCTGGCCAGAAGCGCTACATGACGGAAATCCGGGCCAGGGACATCCAGATGCTCTCAGGGCGCAAGGACGGCTCGGGCGGCTCCGAAATGGGCGGCGGCGGCCCGGCGGGCCCCGATCCGACCCCCGCCGACGACGACGACGTCCCCTTCTGATTCTTACCGGGAAACCCAGTTATGGGTTTCCCGGGCCCTTCCGCTCCGCTCGCTTCGCTCGC
>CAZXSG010000917.1:0-2529 GCA_964643185.1 uncultured Holophagales bacterium | reverse complement strand
AAAGAGGTGATCGGGGAACGGGAAGGACCCCCCGGGCGGCCCGCCCGTCTGCAGGGGATGGTGCGCGACGACGACGACGGCGCGATTCCCGGCCTCTTCGCTCAGGGCCTGCCCGAGCGCGGCGCTGACCGCGGACTCGGTGAACGTCTCGCAGCCCGACGCGGCATCGCTCGGCTTCGCGAACGGGTGGAGCCACCACTGGGTGTCGAGCGCGACGAGCCTCACCCGCTCGCCGAGGTCGATGGCGACCGGTCCGGGGCACCCGTTCTTCGGCTCCATGCGGGCGCCCCATTCCTCGACGAGCGCGCCCTCGCGCTTCACGCGCTCCCAGCCGTCGGCGCCGCCCTGAGCCCAGTCGTGATTGCCGGGAATGAAGAGGGCCGACGCGCCCGCGTCGCGCACAGCCTCGACCTGGACGCGCAGACGCCGCTCGGCGTCGGCCCTCTCGGGCGCGCCCACGTCTGGTACCCCCAGCGGGTAGACGTTGTCGCCCAGGAAGACCACGGTGGTTCGCGAGGGGGCCCGCGCCGCCTCGCGGGCCAGCGCGACGAGCACGGGCTCATGGGCCGCGGGCTCGCCCGCATCGCCCACGAGGAGCAGCGTTCTGTCGATCGCAGACTCCGAGGAGACGGGTGGCGCCAGCACCGCCTGCGGCCGTGCGGACGAACAGCCCGCGAGCGCCGCGAGCGCAAGCGTGGCGGCCGCCGCGTGGCTCGCGGCGCGCTTCATCTCGGACGGTAGACGGTGATGGTCGCGCGGCCCCCGGCCCCTTCGTCGGCGATGGCGAGGCGCCCGCCCGGAAGGATCGCGATGCCCTCGGGCTGCCGATGCCGATCCTTCGGGAGCCGCCGGGTCGCGACGATCGGACCGCTGCTCGCGATCTCGAGAAGTGCGTCGGCGTGCGAGGACACGAGGACGTAGCGCCCGCTCAGCGGATCGCGACAGACGTCGGACACGCGGAAGTCCTTGCCGCCCTTCATCGCCTTGCGCACACCGTCGGCGCCGAGGCGGAGTTGGTGCCCTGCCGGGGCGGAGCCCGGAGCTGGCGGAGCCAGGACGGGTGCTTCGGGCAGGCGAAACCGGAGAAGGAGGACGTCGTCGTCGCCCTTCCTTCGCGCCACCTTCCGCGCGAGCAGCAGCTCCCCCGTCGACGGCTCGAAGAGGATTCCCTCCAGCTCGGCGTCGCGGCCGGCGCGGGTGTCGACGAGCGTCGCGTTCGCGACCCCGCCGGCCGGCGCGTCGTCGAACAGGAGGACGCGTCCGTCGCTCGAGAGCAGCGCGAACCGCGGCCCGGGGCCGACGACCGTGAGGCCTTCGAAGTCCCCGCGCCCGTATCGGCTCTGGAGCGTGAAGCTCTTCAGGATGCGAAACGTCTTCGCGTCCAGCTCGTGGATCACCGACTTCTCGTCGTCGTGCGCGAAGAGCCTCGCGCCGCCGCCCTCGGTGAGCACCGAGGCGAGGCCCGAGATCTCGTCGAGCGCGGCCGGAAGCTCCACGCGAAGCTCGGGCGTGCCGAAGTCCAGGGAATCGAGGAGGCTGCCGGGACGCTGCGCGAGGGCGGTTGCCGAGACGGCGAGAAGAGCGACCACCGCGGCGCCGAAGGACGCCGCGCTCATGATCGCGGCGCCGAAGGACGCCGCGCCTCGCCGCCACGTCACGGCGCGCCGTCCTTCGGGAAGACGCGGGCGTACGTCGCGGCCTGATGGCGCACGAGCGCCTGCCGGAAGCGGGGCTCGTTCCTCACCTTGTCGAAGAGGCCCGAGTCGAAAAAGCGGAAGTCGGTGCTCAGGGGATAGACCTCGTTCCCTTTCTCGAGCCACACGAGCGTGCGCTCGAGATCGCCCACCCAGGCGAAGGCCAGAGCGAGGAGAGCGGGCTCGTAGGTACGGTCATACGCGCCGCTGGCGTAGCGTTCGGCGAGGCCCGAAAGCTCGCGAAGAGCGTCCTGACTCTGGCCGAGCGAGTAGCGGCACATGGAGGCGAGCGGGGGGAACAGGGTGAGGTCGAGCTTTCCGCAGTCGGCCGGACGGTTCATGAGGAGGAGGGTCAGGCCCTCGAAGAGCGGCGTCACGGGATGGCCTGGCGCGAGCTTGTCGCTTTTGCGGATCTCCTCGAGCGCCTTCTCGTACTGCCGGGCCCCCATCGCCGTGAGCGACAGCTCCTGGCCTCGCGTCTGTACGCAGAGGGGATCCAGCCCCACTCCCGCCTCGAGCTCGGCGAGAGCCTCGGGATAACGGCCGCTCCGCGCGAAGCCGACGCCCTGCGCGACCCGTGCGGACGCGCTGTTCGGGGCGAGCTCCACCGCGCGCCGCAGGATCGGCAGGGCCTGCTCGGGCGGCGCGCCCGCCTGCGCGAGGAGGAGCCCGAGCGCCGTGTAGCCATCGGTCAGCGAGGGGTCTCGGCGCACCGCGCGGCCGGCCGACGCGGCCGCGCGCCGGAGAGAGGCGTAGGCGTCCTCACTGTTCCCGCCGGGAGACCGCAGCCCGGCCTCCACCTTGATCCTGAAGGCCTCGGCGAGCCCGGCATGGG
>CAZXSG010000916.1:0-2532 GCA_964643185.1 uncultured Holophagales bacterium | reverse complement strand
CCCGCTACCACATCAAGGGCATGTCCGGTAAGACAGTTACGAAGCCCGGTGGAAACGCCGGGTTCTTCGTTTTCGGCGAAATCCCTAGGTCATCCCTAGGTTGGTCCCGTTTGGACCGCTCTGGGAGCGGTCTGAGCCGTTCGGATCGGCACGGCCCCGCGCTCGTCTGGTGGGGGCAGCTCCCGGGTCTCGCTCTGGCTAACGCTCTCTCCCGAGACAGGCGGCCACCCCGCCCCAGGTCGGCGGACCAAAATCCCTAGGTCAATCCCTAGGTCTGGTCCAGCGGCGCCAGCGTCCTTTTCGAGGGTCTTCCGTCTCCGATGATGAGCCGTCGGAAGGGTGGCTCCGACGAGGGAGAACGCCATGACCGACACCGCCTCCTGCAGCCAGGGACTTCTCGACCGTCACCCGCGTGCCGTGCAAGCTGTATTGACGAGCGGCACCGACGGAGTATCATCTGGACGGATGTTCATATGAGCGTACGTAGAGCGATGAAGCGAGCTGCGGAGAGCGAGACGAACCACGACGCCTGCGAGGTGAACGTCGTCGATGCCCGGAAGGTCACCAGCGTTCGTCGGAAGATGCCCGCAGCGGACGCTGTCCAGCTCCTGGCCGAGACCTTCCGCGTCCTCGGAGATCCGACGCGCGTGAAGCTCGTCTTCGCGCTCGCCCAGGAAGAGCTGTGCGTCTGCGACCTCGCAACGATCGTCGGGGCGTCGCAGTCCGCGGTGTCGCATTCGCTCCGCGCGCTCCGGCAGATGGATCTCGTGCGCTACCGCAAGGAAGGAAAGATCGCCTACTACTCGCTCGACGACGAGCACATCGGCCGCCTGATCGTGGAAGGATTCGATCACGTGCGCGAGCTCGTCTGAACTCCCGAATCACGCTCATGCCCCACCACGAACTTCAGCTCCGTATCACCCACCTCGACTGCGACAGCGACGCCGCCGCCATCCGGCGTGGTCTCGAGCGCGTCTCCGGGATTTCCGACCTGAAGGTGTCTCCGAAGGCCGCCAAGGTTTCGCTCCGCTTCGACGACACTCGCGTCTCCGCAGACGCGATCAAGGCCTCGCTCCGGGACCTCGGGTTTCCGGTGCACGAGGGCCGCGGCATGGCAGAGACGCCGAAGCCGTGGAAGAACCCGAAGGTGCTGACGTCGGTCGCGTCCGGCATTCTCCTGCTCGTCGGCTGGGTGATCGCGCGATCGGGCGGCGGCACGACGGTCCCGTGGTGGATCTACGTGGTGTCGGCGGGTATCGGGGCCTACTACTTCGCGAGGGAGGCGGTGGAGGACCTGCTCTTCGAGCGGCGCATCAGCATCGAGATGCTGATGACGGTCGGCGCGACGGTGGCGATCATCATGGGCGAGGCGATGGAGGGGGCGACGCTCGCCTTCCTCTACTCCATCTCGGAGGCGGCGGAAGGCTACACCGAGGAGAAGACGCGTTCCGCCATCCGAAAGCTCATGGACCTCACGCCGAAGCGCGCCACCGTGCGCCGCGACGGCCGCGAAGCGGAAGTCCCGGTCGAGGACGTGCTGGTCGGCGACATCTTCATCGTCCGGCCGGGCGAGGCGCTGGCCACGGACGGCGAAGTGGTGGCAGGTCGTTCGAGCGTGAATCAGGCGCCGGTGACCGGCGAGAGCGTGCCCGTCGAGAAGTCGATCGGCGATCCCGTCTTCGCGGGGAGCATCAATGCGGAGGGCACGCTCGACGTGCGCGCGACGAAGACGTACGCGAACAACACCATCGCCCGCATCATCGAGATGGTTGAGGGGGCGCAGGAGCGCAAGGGGACGAGCGAGCGGTTCATCGAGCGCTTCGGACGTCGCTACAGTCCGGGCGTGCTCCTCGTTGGCCTCCTCGTGGCCATCGTGCCGCCGCTGCTGTTCGACGCGGACTGGCGGACGTGGATCACCCGCGCGACGGTCTTCATCGTGGCAGCCTCCCCCTGCGCGCTCGTGATCGCCATCCCGATCACGCTCGTGGCCGCCCTCGGCACCGCCGCGCGTAATGGCGTGCTGCTGAAGGGCGGCGTGTATCTCGAGGAGCTTGCGAAGGTGCGCGTCGTCGCGCTAGACAAGACCGGGACGATCAGTCGCGGGGAGCCCGAGGTCACGCAGGTGGTCGCCGCGACGACGGAGATGCCCCTCGACGAGATCCTCGCACGTGCTGCCACGGTCGAGAGTCGCAGCCAGCATCCCCTCGCGCGTGCGATCGTCGCGCACGCGGCGGGGAAGGGGATCGAGCCGAAGCCGCTGAACGACTTCCGCTCGCTCACCGGTGCCGGAGCGGTGGGCCGGGTCGGGGACGACGAGGTCTACATCGGCAGTCCCGAGCTGTTCGAGGGTGAGCTGCGCATCGCGCTCGGCACGTTGCGGGGCGAGATCGACAGGCTGCGCTCCGCCGGGAACACCGTGGTCATCGTCGGCAGCGCCACCGAGGCCTGGGCGGCGATCGCCATCCGCGACAGTGTCCGGCCGAACGCCCGCGCTGCCATCACCGCGCTGCACGCGGTCGGCGTTGAGCAGGT
>CAZXSG010000915.1:0-2534 GCA_964643185.1 uncultured Holophagales bacterium | reverse complement strand
TCAGTCGGCGAGAAGCGAGGGCAGACGACGGCGAATCTCGTCACGTACGTCACGAAACCGGGCCAGGCGTTCCTCGTCGCTGCCTTCCGCCCCGGCGGGGTCGGGCAGCGGCCAGTGGATCCTCCGCGCCTTGCCGAGGAAGACCGGGCAGACCTCCTCGGCACAGAGCGTCACGACCGTGTCCACCGTGGCGGGATCGATGGAGTCGACCGACTTCGACGTGTGCGAAGAGAGGTCGATGCCCAGCTCGGCGAGCGCCGCGACGGCGAGAGGGTTCACCCGGCTCGGCGCCGAGCCCGCGCTCTGGACGCGCACGGAGTCGCCGAACTGGGCGCGCGCGAGACCTTCGGCCATCTGGCTGCGGGCGGAGTTCGCGACACACAGGAAGAGGAGTCCGTTCATCGCCGCGATTCTCCTCGATGGGAGCGCCTCGTTGAAGCCGCCCGACGCTCAATCTCTTCGCAGCTCGAACCGGATGACGGGCGGAGGGCTGCCGTCAGGCATGCGAAAGCTCACGCCACCCCAACGCATCTCACCCTCGAGAAGATCGCCCGAGCGGCGACCCTCGTAGAGCAGCACACCGCGTGGACGCATGCCGTTCATCGTCCCGAACGCGAGCCCGTCGGGCAACACCTTCAGATACTGGAGCGGCCGCTTCAGCTCGACGCCGGGAGCGGGGTGCCCCACGATCTCGCCGGCCACGCGCCCCGCGTCCTCGCGGAGGATCAGCGTCCAGCGCGTTCGGCTCGCGGGCTCGATCCAGTTCGTGCCCTTCCACGTGCCGAGATAGCCCTTGATCTCCTCGAGCGCGGGAAACGGAGTCGCGAGCAGGCTCTCGACCGTCTCGGAAGGCGGCGGCCGCTTCTCCACCTCGGCGATGCGTGCCTTCTGCGCGTCGCCGTCCGCGGGCTCGCCATAGAGCATCGCGAGCTTCTGGTACGCGGCGCGCGCCTCGACCCCGCGCCCTTCGACGAGGAGATCCTCGACGACGTCTCGGAGAAGAGCCTCGGGAGGCGCGACGGGTGCGCCGTACGATGTCGCGAGCCGGTCGTAGTAGGGCAGGATGCTCGTCGTGGGCGGCGGCGTTCCCGCGGGCATCGCGGCGATGCGGGACGTATCGGCGAACGCCTCGCGGAGACCGAGATAGGCCCCGAGCATCGGCATCGTCTCGTGCGTTTCGCATTCGAGCTGCTCGTGGTGGAGCTTCCAGGAGGGCGACGCGGCGGCCCCGAGCGCGCGCCAGTCGGCCTCGGGCCAGTCGAACCGCGCCGAGTACGAAACGTACCGCACGGGCTCGCCTCCGGCTCGGGCGCGAGCGAGGAGCTTCTTCGCGAGCCAGTTCTCGCCGAGATGGATCGGCGTGTCGAGCGCCACGTTCACCCGGAACGCCGGCCGCGTGGCGGCCGCGTAGGTCACGAGGATCCCGCCCGAGGAGTGGCCCACGAGCGTCCGCGGTGCACCGCCGCGGAACTCCTTGTCGATGCGCGGCAGAAGCTCCTTCTCGAGGAAGTCGAGGAAGCGGTCCCCGCCTTCCGCGAGGCTGCTCCCGCCCACGGAGAGACCCGGCGGAGTGAGGTCACGCAGCCGGTTCGTGTTCTCGACGCCCACGAGAATCATCTCGGGAATCTGTCCATTGCGGGCCAGCTCGCGGCTCACAGTCTCGACAGGCATGAGCAGCGAGCCGCCGTCGAGAACGATGGTCACCGGGTAGCGGCGCGTCGGCGGGGATCGCGTGAACGAGGCCGGCAGCGACACGCGAACGCGCCGCGTCTCCTTCAGGAGCGCCGAGGGGACCTCGATCGTGATGGGCTCGGCGGCGGCGGCAGTAGGCGCTGCGAGGCACAGGGCGACCCCCAGGACTGCTCGAAAACGCATGCGTTGGATACGTGCCCTGCGCAGAAGGGTTGCCGTCCGTTGACCTGTTGCGGCGGTCCGATCACCATAGCCAGCGCGTCCTTACCGGCTCGGCTCTTTCGACGGGGTCAATTCGGAATCTGCTCGAAGGAGTTCCTCGAGGCGCTTGAGGGCTCGCGCACGAAGCTCCGCGTCGTCGTAGTCCTCGATGTGAGAGTCCATACAAAGCAATGCGATCGAATCGGAGAACTTGGCGAAATAGATGCGCGGACGCTGCCCCGAGCTGAGCCCAACGACGACGCAGTGTACTTTCCAAAGTTCCCAGCCATCGTCGGCCCACTTCTGAACGGCATACAAGGAGTTCGGACCGATGCAGTGTCTCGGGGGTCGCCCGAAATGCGCGCCCAGAAGGGCCTTCAGGCGACGTAAATCGGCATCGAACGTCCGGTGCTTCTTCCTGAAGCGAGCCCCCTCGGCGTCGAAGCCGGGATGGTGTACGAACGAGGGCTCAACACTCTCCAAACGCGGTGCCCCGATAGAAGGCCAGCTCGTACGGAATTTTCTCTCCCGGCTTCGTCCCCAGCCACGGGGCCTCGTTGTGCACCAGATCGGTAAGCTGCTTTCCGTTCAGCTTGCCGTACTTATCTGCAACGCGCCGAATCGTGCCCTTTTCGCTCTCC
>CAZXSG010000914.1:2111-2535 GCA_964643185.1 uncultured Holophagales bacterium | reverse complement strand
GAGCGTCGGCGATCCCCCTGGTCGCCTTCGCGCTCGCGGCGCTCCTCCCGGGCGCGGGCTGCGCGGTGGATGCCGAGGACGCCCCCTTCGAGCTTCATGGCGGGGAGGCGTCGGTGCGCGTCTCCCTCGAGCCCTTCCAGCTCACGATCCTCGACGCACGTGGCGCCGCGGTGCTGCGCACGCTCAGCGGCGGCGCGAGCGACGCGTACGGTAGCCCGAGCGCGACGCGCGACGACGGGATCGACAACGTGAAGGTCATTCCGGGCTGGGACGCGTTCGTCCCCGACGAGAAGGCCTGGGCTCACGCCAGCTCCGCGAGCCTCCTCGAGCGCACCGGGACGAGTGCGTCGTTCGAGCTACGAACGGAGCAGGGCACCATCACCGTCGCGGGAACCACCACACTGGGATCGAGCTACGAAGCGCT
>CAZXSG010000914.1:0-2101 GCA_964643185.1 uncultured Holophagales bacterium | reverse complement strand
CCGGGCCCGCAGTGTGCACGCGGGGGGGGGGGGGGCTTCGGGTAGCGAAGGAGGAAGGGCACATTGCCCGTGCCGGGGCAGTTGGGGGGCGCCAGGGTCCCCCTGGCCACCACGTCCCGTGGAGGCGGGCCACGCTGGAACAAGACCTCGCTCGCCTTCGCCTTCCGGCCGGACGGGCACTTCTTCGGGCTCGGCGAGCGCTTCGGAAGCGTCGATCACCGCGGCCTCTCGCTCTACTCGTGGGCCGAAGAGGGCCCGCTCGGCGGCGGTGAGGGCAAGCCGCGAGACGAGGTCACGCCGTACCCGAACGGCCCCTCGATGACCTATTTCCCCGTGCCGTTCTTCATGTCGAGCGCGGGCTACGCGATGCACCTCGCGACGACGTACCGCACCGAGACTCATTTCGGCAGCGAGCGGCCCGACGCATGGCGGGTGGCCGTCAACGACGCGACGCTCGAGACCGTCGTGTACGTCCACGCCGACCCGCTGCGCTCCCTCGACGACTTCACGCGAGACACCGGCCGCTCCTTCGTGCCGGCGACCTGGGTGTTCGGACCGCGTCGACGAGTCGGCAACGGACAGATGGCCATGGGCGTCGACGAGACGGTGCTCCTGCGGCAGAAGAAGGTGCCGACCACCGGGCTCGACGACGCCGTGCACCTCCTGCCCGCTCGTTCGGAGCTCGGTCGCGAGCCCGAGCTCCGCCAGTGGATCGGGCGCGGTCACGCCGCGGGCTACAAGGTGATGGCCTACAACAACCCGTACGTGTCGATGACGATCGACAGGGCGAAGGACGACCTCGCGTACGGGCGTGAGCACGGGCTCTTCGTGCTCGACGCCGAGGGGAAGATCGCCGAGACGTTCTTCATCTCGGGCTCCGCGCAGACGCTCGCCACCATCGATCTCACGAAGCCGGAGGCCGTCGCGTGGTTCCAGCAGCTCCTGCGTCGCTCGCTCGCGCTCGGCTACGACGGCTGGATGCACGACTTCGGCGAGTACGTCCGCCGGCCGTGGAAGTTCGCGGACGGCCGCAACGGCGAGGCGGTGCACAACCAGTTCCCCGTGCTCTCCGCCAAGGCGGCGCACGATCTCCTCGTGGCGGAGAAGAAGGACGATTTCCTGTTCTTCGTTCGCTCCGGCTACACCGGCACGGCGCAGTACGTACCCGCCGTGTGGGGCGGTGACGCGGAGGCGACCTTCGACGACACGCAGGGGATCCCGTCGGCGCTTCGCAGCGGCCTCAATCTCGGCATGAGCGGAGTCCCGCTCTGGGGCAGCGACATGACGGGCTACAAGTGCCTCACCGATTTTCCGCGCGACAAGGAGGTCTACCTCCGCTGGGCCGAGCTCGGAGCCGTCTCGCCGATCATGATGGAGCAGAACGCATGCTCCAACCCGGTCGGCGCTGCGCGCACGAAGTGGAGCCTCTGGAACGACCAGGAGACCGTCGACGTCTACGGCGCCATGGCCCGGCTCCATACGAGGCTCGCTCCCTACTTCGACGTGCTCGCCCGCGAGTCGCACGCGACGGGGGCGCCCATCATGCGTCACCCGTTCCTCTATCACCCGCGGGAGCCCGAGGTCTGGGCGGCCGAGAGCTCGTTCTACCTCGGCCCTTCCCTCTTCGCGTCTCCGGTGGTCCGCCGAGGAATGACGGCGAAGGACACGTGGCTGCCGTCGGGCAAGTGGGTCGACCTCGACGACCGCACGGTCTACGACGGCGGGAGGCGCGTCTCGATCCCTGCGCCGCTCGCGAAGCTGCCGCTCCTGCTGAAGGACGGCGGCATCGTTCCGATGCTCGATGCCTCAATCGACACCCTCGCGCCCGCGACCGATCCGTCGGTCGTGACGCCGGCGACGGTCGCCGATCGGCTCGACGTGATCGTGGCGCTCTCACCCGGGAAGGAGGCACGCATCACGCTCGCCGACGGTACCCAGCTCGCCGCGCGTCGCAGGGCGGGCGCGAACGCGTCGAGCGGCTACCCCGTCGTGACGGCCGAGCAGATCGCGATGTGCACCGGCAAGCCCGGTGGCGAAGGATGCCTCGTCGCGAACGAGGAGGGCGGCGTCTCGCGGCTTCGGCTCACGACTCCGCTCGCGA
>CAZXSG010000913.1:0-2539 GCA_964643185.1 uncultured Holophagales bacterium | reverse complement strand
CCGGCCCGTTCAGGCCGCTCTCGCGTCGGCAGGGACGTTCTCGCTCGGGGCGGCCCTCCCGCTCCTCATGGTCGTCGCCTCGCCCGAGGCCCTGCTGGGGCCGGTCGTGGCGGGGGCATCGCTCGTGTTTCTCGCGGGCATGGGCGGTCTCGCCGCCATGGCCGGGGGCGCGAGCGCGCTCCGGGGCGCGGGCCGGGTGACGTTCTGGGGCGCCCTGGCCATGGCGATCACGGCCGCCGCGGGCGCGCTCTTCGGGGCTGCTGTTTAGGCCGACGAGACGGCCGCCAGCACCACGCTCATGAAGTTTCCGCCGGCGCCGAAACCGTTCACGAGAGCGGCGACGAGCCCGGGCTCGTCGCGGAGGTCCGCGGCGGCGAGCGCGAGCTGGGCCGCGCCCGAGGACGGGTTCTCGCCGAGAAGGTCCTTCACGCGCGCGTAGCGGGCCTTCGGGGCGGTTCCGAAGATCTGACGGAGCGCCTCCACCTCGGGCTCGTCCGTCTGCGGGGAGCCGTTCGCCGAGAGGTGCACGAGACCGATATCGGTTTCGGAAAGGCCCGCATCCGCGAGCGCGGCCCGCATCGTGGCGACGAGGTCGGCCGGCTGGGCAGCCCTGCGGTACGGCGCGATGGACCGGCCCACGAAGCTGGTGCCCGCGACGCGGGCGTAGATCGTCGCGCCCCTCTGCCGCGCGCTCTCCTCGGGCTCGAGGAGAAGGAGCGAGGCCCCTTCGGAGAGCACGAAGCCGGGGTGCGCCTCCGTGCGCAGCACGTGAAGCCTCTCGTAGGCCGCGTGGTACACGGCGTTCCACTCATCGGCGGCGCCCACGAGGAGCGCGTCGGCGCGACCGTCGGTGAGGAGCATGCGGGCGTAGAGCACCGCGTTGAGGCCCGCGGGGTCCTTCTGGATGAGCGTGACGTTGGGGCCCTTGATCCGGAGCTCCAGCGCCGCCTGCGAGGCGGGCGCGTTCGCGACCGTGTTGGGGAAGAGGAACGGCGACGCGGCCTCCGGCGACTCCAGCACGATCTGTCTCTCGAGCTCGGTGAGCGGCCCCGCGCCTCCCGAGCCCGTGCCGAGGAGGATTCCCGTGCGCTCCTCGCGGCCGGTGAGGTCCCAGTTCGCGTCGGCGAGACACTGCCGGGCGGCGACGACGGTGTACTGGCTGCCGAGGTCGAGACGCCGAGCCTTGGACTTGGGCATCTCGGGCTCGGTGGTGAAGGGTCCGATGCGCGCGGCGAGGGCCGCGTGCCCGGGGATGTGGACACACGCGCTGCGCCCCTCCGCGATCGCGGAGCGCGTCGCGTCGAGCCCCCGGCCCAGGGGCGTGATCGTGGCGACGCCCGTGACGACGGGCCGGATCAGGCTCAAGCGCTGGTCCTCAAAACGCCCCGAACGCCACGACCGTGCTGTTGCCGCCGAACGCGAACGAGTTCGAGAGGGCGACACGAACCCGCGCGTCCCGGGCCACGTTGGGGACGATGTCGAGGTCGCACTCGGGGTCGCGCTCCTCCCAGCGGATGGTGGGCGGCACGACGCTCTTTTCGATCGTCAGCACCGTGGCCACGGCCTCGATCGCGCCGGCCGAGCAGAGGCAGTGGCCCAGCATCGACTTGATCGACGACATGGGGATCTCGCGGGCCCGCTCTCCGAGGGCGCGTTTCACGGCGTACGTCTCGGCCGAGTCGTTCTGCTGGGTCGCGGTGCCGTGCGCGTTCACGTAGTCCACGTCTTCGGCGTTCAGCTTCGCGTCCTTCAGGCAGGCCGCGATCGTGCGCGCGCCGGCCTCGCCCGTGGGCTCGGGCTGGGTCATGTGGTGGGCGTCCCCGGTGACGCCGTAGCCCAGGAAGCGGGCATGGATGTTCGCGCCCCGCCGGCGGGCCCGCTCCTCTTCCTCGAAGATCAGGATTCCCGCGGCCTCGCCGATGGTGAGCCCCTTGCGGCGCCGGTCGAACGGGCGGCAGGGCTCGGGGTCCACCGCGCGGAGCGCGTTGAAGCCGCCGTGCGTGAGGCGCGCGAAGCTGTCGGCGCCGCCCGTGACCACGAGGTCGCAGAGGCCGTGCCGGATGAGATCCGAGGCGAACCCGAGAGACGTCGCCGAGGAGGAGCAGGCCGTCGTGATCGTGGAGCGCGGACCCAGGAAGCCGTATCGCTCGGCGATGCGCACGGTGGTGTTGTCGGGGGGATGGTTGAGCACCTGCGTGGGGCGGGCCGAGCCGGGGCCTTTGGTGAGCAGGGCAATGAGGTAGTTCTCGCTGTCGAGGAGACCCGAGACGCCGCCGCCGAGGACGACGCCGATGCGCGTGGGATCTTCCCGGTCGAGGTCGAGTCCGGCGTCCCTCAGGGCCTCCGCGGTCGCCTCGAGCCCGATGACGTCGGAGCGCGAGAGGCGCCTGCGGAGCGCGGGCTCGAATCCACCCGGCAGCCCGCGGATCTCGGCGGCCAGCTGCGGTCGGTAGCCGGCGGCGCCGAAGAGCGCGCTGGGTCCGAGGCCCGAGGGCCCGGCCGAGAGACACGCCCAGGTCCCCGCCAGAACCCTCCCGGG
>CAZXSG010000912.1:0-2541 GCA_964643185.1 uncultured Holophagales bacterium | reverse complement strand
GCGACCCGCGACGACAGCGGTTCGTATGTCTTTCTGCGCGATGTTTCGAGCGGCATGCGCTGGTCGGCGGGTTTCCAGCCGAGCGGTAGAACGCCCAAGAGCTACGCAGTCACGTTAGCCGACGACCGCGCGGACTTGATACGCCGCGACGGTGCGATCGCGACGCACCTCGAGGTCATCGTGTCACCGGAGGACGACGTCGAAATCCGCCGGGTCTCACTCACGAACCACGGCCAAAGGACGCGCGACGTAGACGTCACGTCCTACGCGGAGATCGTGCTCGCCCCGGCCGCAGGGGACGCGGCACACCCCGCGTTCTCGAACCTGTTCCTCCAAACCGAGAGCGTCCCCGAGCGTGACGCCTTGGTCGCCACTCGGCGGCGGCGGGCGCCGGACGACGCCGAAATCTGGCTGGCCCACGGTGTCGCCGTGGAGGGCGAGACGATCGGCGATCAGCAGTGGGAGACCGATCGCGGGCGGTTCCTGGGGCGAGGGCGCTCCGCAAGAAGCCCCCAGGCGGAGATGGACGGCCGCGAGCTCTCCAACACCGTCGGCTCGGTGCTCGACCCGATCGTCAGCCTCCGCCGGCGGGTCCGCCTCCGTCCCGGCAAGACGGCTCGCGTGGCGTTCTTTACCCTGGTTGGCGCCTCCCGGAGCGCGGTGCTCGACCTCGTCGAAAAGTACCGGCGCATCACGTTCGAGAGCATCGCCGCGCTCGCCCGGAAGCACGCCAATGCTCGGCTTCGAGATCTCGCCATCGACCCTCAAGAAGCGCATCTGTTCCAGGACATCGCGGCATCCATCCTGTATGCGAATCGGGCTCTGCGCGCCTCGGCCGGCATACTCGTGCGCGGCGCCGGAGGGGTCGACGCGCTCTGGGCGCACCGGATTTCGGGAGACATCCCGATCGTCCTCGTGGAGATCGACGCGGCAGACGACATCGGCATCGTGCAGCAGCTTTTGCGTGCGCACGCGTACTGGCGGCTGAAGACCCTGGAGGTCGATCTCGTGATCCTGAACGACGGCGCGCCCTCCGGGGTGCAGGAGCTGCAGACCCTGCTCGAGTCGCTCGTTCGGACGAACCACTCCATGCTGCGCCCCGGGGAGCCGGAATCGAAGGGGACGGTCTTCACGCTCCGGGCGGACACAATGACCCCCGCGCAGCGCGGCGCACTGGAGAGTGCTGCCCGAGTCGAGCTCTCGAGCCGGCGCGGTTCCCTAGTCGGCCAGGTCGCGCGGGCTCACCGCGGGGCCGCAGCCCCGGTCGCGGTCCGGCGCCCGCTCCCGGCGGCGGTGACGGCCGACCCGGTGACGACGTCGCCTCGCGCGCTCGAGTACTTCAACGGCATCGGCGGCTTCGACGCGGACGGCCGGGAGTACGTGACCATCCTTCGCGATGGGCAATGGACGCCGGCGCCATGGATCAACGTCATCGCCAACCCGAGCTTCGGGTGCCTCGTCTCAGAGGCGGGGGCGGGCTGCACGTGGTCGATCAACAGCCAGCAGAACCTCCTGACCGCGTGGTCGAACGATCCGGTGAGCGATCCGCCCAGTGAAGTGCTCTACGTTCGCGATGACGACTCCGGCGAGCTGTGGAGTCCCACGCCGCTGCCCATCCGCGAGAGCGGCGAATACGTGGTGCGACACGGCCCCGGCCATACCCGCTTCACGCATGTCGCGCATGACGTGACGCTCGATCTGCTGCAGTTCGTGCCCGTCGACGATCCGATCAAGATCTCCCGCCTCTCCCTGACGAATCATTCTCCACATTCGAGGCGTCTGTCGGTGACCGCGTATCTCGAGTGGGTCCTCGGAGAATCGCGGAGCGGCTCCGCTCCGTTCGTGATCACCGAGATGGACCCTGCAACGGGGGCGATGCTCGCGCGTAACCCCTGGAGCCGGGACTTCGGCAACCGGATCGCCTTCGCCGACCTCGGTGGCGCCCAGACGGCATGGACCGGTGACCGGACGGAATTCCTCGGTCGAAACGGTGCTCTCGACCGGCCGGCCGCGCTCGGTCGCCACGAGCGGCTGTCGGGACGCATCGGAGCGGGCCTCGACCCGTGCTGCGCGCTTCAGGTCACGGTCGAGATTCCCGCCGGAGGGCACACGACCGTGGTGTGCTTTCTCGGTCAGACCGAGACCCGCGAGCAGGCTCGGGCGCTCATCCAGCAATACCGTCGCGATGATCTCGACGCGCGTCTCGAGGCAGTCGTTGACGGGTGGGCCGAGGTATTGAGCACGATACGGGTGAGGACCCCCGACCGATCGCTCGACATCATGCTGAATCAGTGGCTCCTCTACCAGACGCTTGCCTGCCGGCTCTGGGCGCGAGCGGCCTTCTACCAGGCCAGCGGCGCATTCGGCTTCCGCGATCAGTTGCAAGACGTCATTGCGCTCACCGTCCCGCGACCCGACCTGACGCGCGCCCACAACCTGACGGCGGCAGCACGCCCGTTCCCCGAAGGCCACGGCCAGCATTGGTGGTCCGAGCCGGTCGGGCCCGGCGTGGGCCACACGGTCAGCGGCCGCCTCCCTTGG
>CAZXSG010000911.1:0-2546 GCA_964643185.1 uncultured Holophagales bacterium | reverse complement strand
GTCGGCGCCGCGATCTCGATTCTCGGCACGAACAGCAACACCATCCTCTCGGGGCCCCGGTACCTCTGGGCGCTCGCGAACGAGGGCTTCGGTCCCGCCTTCCTCGCGCGCATCTCGCCGCGGTTTCACACTCCCGACGCGGCCATCGTCTTCATGACCCTCGTCATCGTGCCGCTCTCCCTTTCGGGTTCGTTCAAGGGGCTCGCCGCGCTCTCGATCGTGGCGCGGCTCACCACGTACATCTCGACCGCGGCCGCGGTGCTCGTGCTGCGCAGGAAGCTGGGAGAGCCGCGTGTTCGCCTTCCGTTCGGACCGGTGATTCCCGCGGCGGCCGTCCTCGTGTGCCTGGGCCTCGCGGCGAGCGCGACCACCAAGAACCTCGTCGCCGGGGCCGTGGCGCTCGTGGTCGGGCTCGGGATCTACGCCGCGAGAAGGCCGGAAGGGGAGCGCGGGCGGACAGGTCCTTGACCCCGACCTCGGGCTGGCGCCGGACACCTGCGGCGTCCTTGGGCGCCACGGCAGTGAGCGCGGCGTCCTTCGGCGCCGCGGCAGTGAGCGCGGCGTCCTTCGGCGCCGCGGCCGACTTCGGACTGTGTCTCGCGGCGGCGGTCGCCTGGACCTGGCCCTACGCGCAGCGGCTCGACGTCGCGCTCCGCGATCTCTACGAC
Source organism: uncultured Holophagales bacterium (assembly GCA_964643185.1). GTDB lineage: Bacteria > Acidobacteriota > Thermoanaerobaculia > UBA5066 > UBA5066 > JAEUQS01. The sequence goes on along the minus strand of CAZXSG010000911.1, from coordinate 1,878 downwards.
GGCCAGGGCCTGCTCTGGGTTCTTTCGTGGGTGCGTCACGCGCTCCTCCACGATCCGGCGAACCTCTTCCAGGCGAACGCGCTCGCTCCCGCGCGCGACGTCCTCGCGTTCTCCGAGCCGCTCCTCGGCTACGGCGCGCTCGCCGTACCGTTCTCGTTCCTCGGGGCCTCGGACGTTCTCGTCTTCAACGTGCTGTGTCTCCTGGGAACGGCCTTCACGCCGTGGGCGATCTCGCGCCTCGCGATGGGTTGCGGAGCAGACCGCGTCTCCGCGCTGCTGGGCGCGCTCCTCGCGTCGTTCTCGGCGCTGACCGTGGCGCACCTCGGGTTCGTGTCTTTCGTCGCCTCGGGCGGCATCGCGCTCGTTGTCCTCGCATTCCTGAAGCTCGAGCGGGGGAACGTCCGGGGGATCCTCCTCGCCGGACTGTCGCTCGCCTTACTCGGGTATTTCTCGCTGCAGCTCCTGTCGTTCGCTCTCGCGGCGCTGGGCGTCCTCACGCTGCTGAACGTCGCGAGGCACCGGAGCCTCAGGGACGCCCGCGCCCTCGAGACGGCGCTTGCCGGTCTCGTCGCCGGTGTCCTTCTCCTGCCACTCGCCGTCCCGCTCCTTCGCGCACGCCAGAGCGAGGGCTTCACCCGTACAGCGGCCGAGACGCAGCTCCATTCCGCACGGCCGCGCGACTTCCTGGCGACGACGAGCTTCAACCCCGGGCAGACGTTCCTCCCCTATCGCGACGACGCGGAGCGCCCGCTCTACCCGGGCACGCTCGCGATCGCACTCGCCGTCCTCGGGGTGGCCTTCTTTCGCGGAGAGGGACACGGCGACTCGCGGCGCGCCGGGGCCGTCCTCGTGCTCGTGGGCGCGTTCGGGGCGCTCGGCTACGACGGTCCTCTGTTTCCCGCACTCGCGGCCCTGGCGCCTCCGCTCTTCAAGGGAATCCGCGCGGCCGCGCGCTTCGCGTTCGTGCTGCAGATCGGGATGGGACTCCTCGCGGCGCTGGGCGTCTCGTGGCTCCTCGGCGAGAGGAGACGGTGGACGCGCGCGGCGACGGTCCTCGCGCTCCTCGTGCTGGGCGCGTTCGAGCTCAGGCAGACCGTCCCGTTCGACCGGCGGCCCGCCAGCCCGCCTCCCGTAGAGGACTTCCTCGCCGCGGCCGACGTGGGCGGGCCGATCCTGCATCTCCCGGCCGCGTTCCGGATCTCCAACGACGCGGACTATCTCGTGGCGTCGACGCGGCACTTCAAGCCCATCGTCAACGGCGTCACGAGCAACGTGCCACAGAGGTTCTTCGCGCTTTCCGAGCTGCTTTCGCGGAGCCCGGTCCCCGCGGAGGTGTGGGACACGCTGTCCCTCTGGCCCGTCGCCGCAATCGTGCTGCACGAGGGGAAGGTCCCTCTCGAACGTCGAGAGTCCACGCTGAAGTTCCTGGCCGAAGGCGTCGCGCGCGGCGAGCTCGAGGCGCCCCTCGCGTTTCCGCACCAGGGCCACGTGGACGCGCTCTTCTCCGTGCGGCGCGTGCGTGGACCGCGGCCGTTCGGGCCGCCCAGCGGCGGCGATCCGCAAGCGAACGCGCGGGCCCTCGTCGCGCTGGCGGCCGGGCCGCACCCCGCTCTCCCGGCGAAGGAGGACGACTCGTTCGCGGCCTCGATCGACGCGCCCGTGGACGGCGGCGTGGTGAAGGGCCATCTCGTCGTCGCGGGCTGGAGCCAGACCGAGGCCGGCAACGCGAGCGTCCTCGAGGTCCGCGTCGACGGCGCCCGCCGGGTGCCGGTCTCGTCCCGCCGCGTTCCCCGGCCCGACGTCGCCGCCGCGCTGCCCGCCCTGGGCGACGCGAGCGCCGCGGGCTACGAGGAGACGTTCGCGTTCCCGCCCGGCCGC
>CAZXSG010000910.1:861-2550 GCA_964643185.1 uncultured Holophagales bacterium | reverse complement strand
GGCTCATCCGGACCGAGTCTACCCGCGTAGACTCTTCCCCGATGCGACTCCTCGTCTCCCTCGTCGTGAACGCGCTCGCCCTGGCCGCCGCCGACTACCTCGTGCCGGGCATCCGGGCCGGAGGCTGGCCATCGATCGCGGCGGTCGCGATTCTCTTCGGCCTCGTGAACGCGCTCGTGAGGCCGTTCCTCACGTTCGTCTCGTGCCCCGTGATCCTCCTGACGCTCGGGCTCTTCACGTTCGTGCTCAACGCGCTTCTCCTCATGTTCACCGGCTGGCTCGCGAAGGTGGGCGGCATCGACTTCGTGGTCGACGGCTTCGGCCCGGCGTTCGTCGGGGCGCTCATCGTTTCGGTGGTCTCGACGATCCTCTCGTGGATGCTGATGCCGAAAAAAGACGAGAGGGCTTGACAAGGGTCGTACCCTTCTCTCAGTGATGCTCTCGACCTGCGCCCCCGCCTGCGTGTTTACCTTTACTCCCTGTGCCGAGTATTGGTATTCGGCGTGCGGAGGGGGAACGGGCGCAACCTAGAGCGACCGGCATCCATCAAGGGCGACGTAGAACGAAGCCCCCCTCCGCACCGAGCGGAGGGGGGCTTTTAGTTTTCCCGGGGGTTTGGCTTCAAAGATCCCGGGGACCAACAGCAACAGCGAGAAGGAGTCACGATGAACCCCAGCACGAAGACCCTCGACGGCCTCGGCAACGACCCCCTCCGGCGCGACGTTCCCCGCGCCGGCTATCAGGGCCAGCCGGGCTCTTTTGGGGCGCGTGCTGCCGTCCGGTGCGGACGGCCGGTCTCGTACCCGACGTTCGGAAAGCTCCTCGGCGCGCTGCTCGCGGGCGACGTCGACTGTGCGCTGCTCCCCGTCCAGAACAAGGTCGTGGGCCCCGTCGTCGAGCCGCTCGAGGCGCTCTGGGCCGCTCTCGCCGAGACGACGACCTCGGCCCTCGCGGTGACCGAGGAGATCCCGGTGCCCGTGCGCCTCGTGCTCGCCGCCCCGCGCGGCACGGCGCTCGAGGACGTCAAAGAGATCCTCTCCCAGAGCCCCGCCCTTCGCCAGTGCCGCAAGCTCGTGGTCGAGTTGGGCGCCGAGGCCATCGAGACGCCCGACACCGCCTGGGCCGCGGCCGACGTCGCCGAGCGGGGCGGCAACCGCGCCGCGGTGTGCTCCGAGGAAGCCGCGCTGGAGGCCGGCCTCGTGGTCCTCCTCGAGGACGTCTCCGACGTGAAGCCCAACTCCACGAGGTTCCTCAGGCTCCAGCTCCTCTCCTCGCAGCGCGCCACGCCGGTGGCCGATCCGGAATGCGGTCCGCCGGTTCCGCGGCCGGTTCCGCGCGTGGTGCGCTACGCCGGGCCCAAGCTCCAGGCCCTTCTCCATGACGCCGGCGCCGAGCTCCTCTCCCTGCCCGGCACCGCGGAGGCTCCCGTGCGCGGCTTCGCGCTCGTGCCCGAGGCCAAGACGACCGTGGTGGCCGCCCGCGTGAACGGCTCGGCCAAGGACCTCCTCTGGATCGGCGAGACGCCTCGCGCCGTGCCCGAGCCGCGCCTCAAGGACGCCCCCCAGGTCACGGCGCAGATTCCGCTCACGCGGGTCGCGATCGGTCCCTTCGCGGTCGGAGCGGGCGCGCGCGCCGTCATCGCGGGTCCCTGCCCGGTCGAGTCCCCCCGGGCGGCGATGCCGCCCGCCC
>CAZXSG010000910.1:0-851 GCA_964643185.1 uncultured Holophagales bacterium | reverse complement strand
GGGTTCCGCGGCGGCGCCGGGTCCCCCGCGGAGTCGTCGCGGCCGGCACGGGGGGCACCCCGGGGGGGCGCGACGGCTCCTGGGGGGGGGGTTTACAAACCGCGAACCTGGCGGCACGCGTTCCAGGGCCACGGACTCGAAGGCCTCGCGTGGCTCCGGGCCGCGGGTGACGCGGTGGGCCTTCCCATCGTCACCGAGGTGATGGCTCCTTCGCAGGTCGGAAAGCTCGCCGAGAAGGCCGAGATCCTCCAGATCGGCGCCCGCAACTGCCAGAACTACGACCTCCTGAAGGAAGCCGGCGGCAGCGGCCGGGCGATCCTCCTCAAGCGCGGCTTCGGCACCACCGTCGACGAATGGCTCTCGGCAGCCGAGTACCTCTTCGCGGCCGGCGCGCGCGACGTGATGCTCATGGAGCGCGGTATCCGCACGTTCGAAAGGTCCACGCGCTCGACGCTGGATCTCTGCGGGCTCGTGGCCGCGCGAGGCCTCACGCACCTCCCGCTCCTCGTCGATCCCTCCCACGCCGCGGGCCGACGCGACCTCGTGCCGCAGCTCTCCCGGGCCGCCTGGGCCGCGGGCGCGGACGGGCTGATGATCGAGGTGCACGACATGCCCGAGACGGCGCTCTCGGACGGGCCTCAGGCGCTCCTTCCCGAAGACCTCGAGGACCTCTGCGATTCGTTCGGTCTCGTGCCCAGGGAGAGCGATTCGGTGGAGCGCATCCGCCGCGCGATCGACACGGTGGACGCCGGCATCTCCCGCCTCGTGACGCAGCGGCTCGAGCTCTGCCGCCTCGTGGCCGAGGTGAAGCGCGCCCAGGGCCGTCCGCTCCGCGAAGCGGCACGCGAGGA
>CAZXSG010000909.1:0-2554 GCA_964643185.1 uncultured Holophagales bacterium | reverse complement strand
GTGTCCGCGGCCTCACGGCGGGAGTGGTTACGGCAGACATTGATGGGGAGGGTTTCGCCGGGATCCACTTTGTTGTTGGTGGGTGCACACGACTCGGCGGTGATCGAAGCCGAGACGGCCTGGACGTCGGGACCGGCGGGTCCCGTGACCGGGATCTTCGCCACGCGGACATCCGGCTGGTTCGCCCGGGGCCCGAGAGGCAGGCGGTTGTCGCCCCACGAGTAATAAAAGAAGCCCGAATCGGCGACGGCTTGATCGTAGTCGCCCATGTACGTCGCGTTGATCACGCCATCGGCGCCGACCACCGGCGGGAAGCTCTGGGTCGTAATTTTGAAGTCGCAGCTCGGGAGGGTCACGGCGCCCGCGCCGCTCACCGTTCCGATGATGCCGAACGTGTCGATCATGTTGTTCGCCACGTCGTTCCGGCGGTCGTACCAGCCCATGAAGAGCTTGGTGCCGTCCGGCGTGATGGCGATCGTGGGCTGCCACTGATCGTTCGTCCCGGTGTCTTTGTTCACACGCGCCGGAGTCGACCACGTGGCGCCAGCGTCCGTGGAGGCCGTGAAGAAGATGTCGGCGCGGTCCGCGCCGGCCGGGTTGTCGGGGAACACCATGTAGAGGAAGTTGGCGTTCGTGGGGTGCGCGACGATCTGCGGGAACGCGCTCGAGCGGTGCGCCATCCCCAGGTCGCCGTTGACGCCCGTCGTCAGGAGACTGGCCGCGGTCTGCTCGGGGGCGAAGGTCACGCCCTGGTCGGTCGACCTGCGGAACATGAGCCGCCGGGTGGCCAGCCGGCTGTCGAACCAGAACGCGTAGACCGAGTGGTCCGCGGCGACGACGGGATATGCGCCCTGGCCGCTGCCCGAAAGGAGGAGCTGATGGGAGGGCGGGTTGGGCCCCCAGGTGTCGCCGTGATCGGTCGAGCGGATGAACGTCATGCCGCTGATCGAACCGAAGTTGCGCCAGAACATGTAGACGTTGCCGTTGCCGGGGCCGGCGAAGTTGTCGACGGCGATCCATTCCTTGTCCTGCCCGCCCGTCGTCGACGTGTATCCGGGGGTCGCGTTCACGGGGTCGAGCCAGGTGGCTCCGCCATCGTCCGAGCGGAACATGAGGAGCTTCTCGCCGTTGTTGAAGCACAGGGTCGCGAGGTAGATCCGTCCGGTCGTGTTGTTGCGGGCGAACACGGGGTCGCCCGCATCACCGCCGGTGCCGGTCCCGCTCAGGGCCTCCGGGAGCTTCCCGAGGTCGGTGAAGGTCGCGCCGCCGTCGGTCGAACGCGACCAGCCGGTGAAGGCGTTGTCGCCACCTGCGTTGGAACCCGAATCGTTGAAGGAGGTGAGGACCGTGGACCCGAAAACGGCGATCGAGGTTTCGCTCTGGGTGAACTGCTGAGTGCTGCTGTCCGCGGCAGGATTGTTCGACAGGACGTTCACCGGAGCGATGTTCGGGTTGATGGGCTGCGACGAGGTGGAGCTGGCCCCCTGCTTCCCGGTCTTCTTTCCGTACTTCAGCTCCAGGATCGAGCGCTTCGCGCCCGAGAGCTCCTCGAACCGGAGCGGGTCGTCGTAGATGCGCCTATCGGCCCAATCCAGCGATTGTGCCGCGACGATCGAGGGCAGCAGGAAGACCCCGACCAACGAGGACGCCAGGAGAGCCCGTACCTTTGTCATCCCTTCCCCTTTCGCAAATCAACGAGAAAACCAAAATTTCAACGCGCCGGAGGCATTTTTCGGGCCCGGAGGGCCGAACAAATCCGCCGAGACGGATCGATATCCATGGATCGGAAAAATTGAACGCCGCAAGCCTATCCCAGAAAAGTCGTGGGTCAACACCGAAGTCGGCTCTGGAGCAGGGCGGCCCGGCTCAGGATCCGGCGATCCAGCTGGCCACACCCTCGAGAATCTCGACGAGGCGTTCGGGACTCCAGCCCACCAGATCGGACACCTGCCCGTCTCCGACCTCGACGATTCTCTCGACGCCGTCGGCTCGCACCGCGACGTCGACCGTGTAGAAAGGGCTCGCGAGGCGCTTCACGCAGACCCGTACGACCTCGGGCACGGGAATCGCATCGTCCGCGGCATACGGCACGCCCGCGACCACGAAGTAGCGCCGCTCGCTTCCAGGAACGAACTCCTCCACCCGGCGCACGCAAATTCCGCCCTCGATCTCGCCGCGGAACGACTCCATCTGCTCGACCAGCGCGAGGATGTGCGCCGGGTCGTTCAGGAAGGAGCCCGGGCCGGTCTTGAGCGATTTGACGTAGTCCTTCACGAAGTACTCGGGCCAGGCGAGGGTGCGGAGCTCCGATTCGAGATCGGCATCGCGGGAGAGCACGACGGTCTCGGGCGTGAGGTCCTTGATCAGCGGGTACCAGCCGGGGAGGTGATGGCTCGCCAGATACTGCGCCCGGCTGATGTACGGCACGGCGCCCGCCGTTCGGATCGCGTGCCCGAAGTGCCCTGAGCCCGCGGCAGTCAACCTCCAGCCGCGGTAGCGCACGGGCCAGCCGGCGGTCTCGAAGAGCGCCTTGAGGACCGTGTGCTGGCCGCCG
>CAZXSG010000908.1:0-2556 GCA_964643185.1 uncultured Holophagales bacterium | reverse complement strand
CATGGGGTTGTCGGGCTTCAGCATGGCGGCGACGTCCTGGTAGGTTCTCGGCCAGAACTTCTGGTTGAGCGTGTCGCGCGAGGCCCGCATCACCTCGTCGCGGCGAAGGTCGTAGACACGAAAAACCAGCTCTGCGTCATGATGGTCGGGAATTTCCTTGGGCATGAACCCTCCGGGACCCCGAGTATCAGGCAACGGGGATGGAGGGACGTCCATTTTCCCGCCGGGCGCGTACCATCTCCCCGGGGGGCCCTTTTCGGCATGCTTTTCTCCTCCTCCACCCGACCTCTCGCGACCCTCGCTCTCTCCTCGTCGCTGCTCCTCGTCCTCGCGGGATGCGGAAAGTCCTCGGCCTCGGCGCCCAAAGGCGGCGCCACCGCCAAGGCGCCCGAGGACCTTCCTGTGGACGTGGTCGCCGTCGCGAGCGCGCCGCTCGGCATCGGCGTGCCCGCAGTGGGCACCCTCGGCGCCTACGAATCGGTCGACGTGCGCTCGGAGCTTTCGCGGCGCCTCGTGAAGATCGACGCCAGAGAAGGCACGTTCGTGAAGAAGGGCCAGCCGCTCTTCGAGCTCGACTCTTCGGACCTCGAGGCTCAGCTCGAGCAGCTCCGCGTGCGCGAGTCGCTGGCCGAGCGCGAGCTGGCCCGGCAGAGGAAGCTCCGCGACGAGCAGCTCACCACCCAGCAGGACTTCGACCGTATCGAGACCCAGCTCGCCGAGGCCCGCGCGCAGCGCCGCGTGCTCGAGGTGACGCTCGGAAAAACGAAGATCCGGGCACCCTTCGACGGCACGCTCGGCCTCCGCCGCGTGTCCGAGGGCGCGTGGGTCGAGCCCAAGGACGTCCTCGCGACCTTTCAGGATCTCTCGCGCTACAAGATCGACTTCCGCGTGCCCGAGCGGCACGGCAGCGCGATTCGCGCGGGCCAGGAGTTCACGTTCTCGATCGAGGGCCGCGGCGAGACGTTCACGGGCACGGTCTCGGCCGTGGAGCCCGAGGTGGAGGAATCCACGCGCTCGGTGCTCGTGCGCGGCGTCGTGAACCGCACCGAGGGGCTCATGCCGGGCGCCTTCGCCAACGTCTCCCTCCCCGTGACCGACCAGAAGGGCACGCTCTCCGTGCCGTCGCACGCGATCGTGCCTTCGGTGCGGGGACAGAGCGTCTTCGTGGTGAAGGACGGCAAGGCGAAGCAGGTCGAGGTGAAGGTCGGTGTCCGCACCGCCGAGATCGTTCAGATTCTCTCCGGGGTTTCCGCCGGTGACCGGGTGGTCACGAGCAACCTCCTGCGCGTCCGCGACGGGCAGGCCGTGAAGGCGACCCTGAAGTCATGAGCCTCTCGAACGTCAGCATCCGGCGGCCGGTCCTCGCGATCGTCCTCTCCACGCTCATCGTGCTCTTCGGCGTCGTGGGCTTCACGTACCTCGGCGTGCGCGAGTACCCGGCCGTGGACCCGCCGATCGTCACGGTCACCACGAACTACACGGGCGCGTCGCCCGACATCGTGGACTCACAGATCACCGAGCCCCTCGAGCAGGCGATCAACGGCATCGCCGGCATCCGCACGATCTCGTCCACGTCTCGCGAGGGACAGAGCCAGATCCGCGTGGAGTTCGACCTGAGCGTCGACATGGAAGCCGCCGCGAACGACGTGCGCGACAAGGTGTCGGGGGCCGTGCGCCGCCTGCCCGCCGACATCGACCCGCCGGTGGTGGAGAAGGCCGACGCCGACAGCGATCCTGTGGTGTTCATGACGATCGAGAGCGCCTCGATGAGCATTCTCGACGTCGCGGCCTTCGCCGACCGCGTGGTGCGCGAGAGGATGCAGACGATCCCCGGTGTCTCCACGGTGCGCATCTTCGGCGACAAGCGCTACGCGATGCGGCTCCTCTTCGACTCGAACCGCATGAACGCCCACCGCGTCACGCCGCAGGACGTGCGCGAGGCCGTGGCGCGCGAGAACGTCGACCTGCCCTCGGGACGGCTCGAGGGCGCGACCACGGAGATCGGCCTGAAGACGATGGGCCGCCTCGAGACGCCCGAGGAATGGAACCGCATGATCATCCGGCGGGAGGGCGGCCGGCAGATCGTCCTCGAGGACGTGGGCCGCGCGGTGCTCTCGGCCGAGAACGAGCGCACGGGCATCAAGGCGTTCGGCGTGCCGATGGTGGGGGTCGCGATCATCCCGCAGCCCAACACGAACGCCATCGCCATTGCCGACGAGTTCTACAAGCGGCTCGAGGAGGTGAAGAAGCTCGCGCCGAAGGAGCTGACGCTCGGCATCGGCTACGACTTCACGACGTTCGTGAGGCGCTCGGTGAGAGAGGTCGAGGAGACTCTGCTCATCGCGTTCCTGCTCGTGGCGGCGATCATCTAGCTCTTCCTCCGCGACTGGACAGCCACGCTCATTCCGGTGCCCGCGATTCCCGTGAGCATCATCTCGGCATTCTTCCTCATGTACGCGGCGCGCTTCTCGATCGACGTCCTCACGCTCGTCGGCGTGATCCCCTCGATCGGCCTCGTGTGCGACGCGCAGCTCCTCGTGCTCGGGACCCGCACCC
>CAZXSG010000907.1:0-2559 GCA_964643185.1 uncultured Holophagales bacterium | reverse complement strand
GAGGCCGTGCCCGTGAAGATCGGGGCCTCGGCGCTCGGCCTCGTCCTCGCGAAGCGGGGGCTCGCGGAGAACGACGTCGTGGCGCTGCGGGACCCGGCGAGCAAGCCCGAGAACGGGGCCAAAGGAAGCCAGACCCCGGACGCGCCCGTCTCCGGGGCGAAGAAGGGTACCTCGTGAACACGCTCGAGGCGCTCTCGCGCTCGCTCGACAACCTGCGCACCCACACGCTCCGTTCGGCCCTCTCGATCCTCGGGATGATCTTCGGCGTGGGGGCCGTCATCGCCATGCTGGCGATCGGCGCGGGCGCCGAGAAGCAGGCTCTCGAGAACATCCAGAAGATGGGCCTCTCGAACGTCATCGTGAAGGCCAAGACGTTTCGCCCCGACGATCTCGCCGAGATCCGCAAGAAGTCTCCGGGCCTCTCGCTGCGCGACGTCGCGGGAATCGAAGAGGGCATTCCCGAGGTCGCCTTCGCGGGACCGACGCTCCTTCTGAATCCCTACCGCGTCGCGGGGCCGTTCGGCCGCAGCGAGGCCAAGGTCAAGGGAGTGTCGTACCGCCACGCGGAGCTCCTGCCCCTGCCGCTCGAGGAAGGGCGCTTCCTGGACCTCGAGGACGAGCGCACGTACGCTCAGGTGTGCGTCCTAGGCGCGGCGGCGCGCCGCGATCTCTTCGGCTGGGAGCCGGCGCTCGGCCGTACCGTGAAGGCCAACGACGTGTGGCTCACCGTGGTCGGCGTGCTCGCGGCGAGCGAGGGCACGGGCGCCTCGGCTTCGGCGGGCAGCGAAGCGCTCGACATCTACGTGCCCTTCACCACGGCGCTCCGCAAGTTCGACCGGGATCCCATGGACTCTCCCCTCGCGGAACTCGTCGTGAAGCTCGACGCGGGAGCGTCCGCCCAGGACGTTGCGGGCTCGGTGACCGGCCTCCTCACGCGGCTTCACGGCGGAGTGAACGACTTCGAGATCGTGGTGCCCGAGGCGCTCCTCGCCCAGAGCCGCAAGACCCAGCGCCTCTTCACGCTCGTGATGGGCGCGATCGCCGGAATCTCGCTCCTCGTGGGCGGCATCGGGATCATGAACATCATGCTCGCGAGCGTGCTCGAGAGAACGCGCGAGATCGGCATCCGCCGGGCCCTCGGCGCCCGGCGCTTCGACATCCGCTTCCAGTTCGTGGTGGAGAGCTTCGCGCTGAGCGTCCTCGGGGGCGTCCTCGGAATCCTCGCGGGCCTCGCGATCTCGAAGGTCGTGGCCACCTCGGCCGGCTGGCCCACCATCGTGACGTTCTGGTCCGTTGCGCTGTCCTCGGGCGTCTCGGCGGCGGTGGGTCTCGCGTCGGGCATTTATCCGGCCACGCGGGCCGCTTCCCTCGACCCCATCGAGGCGCTCCGCTACGAATAGGAAGGGAATCCCTGCAGGGATTCCCCCTAGAATCGAGGTTCGTGAAAGTTCCCGCCCGGGTTCTCGGACCCAAGCAGCTCTCCCGCTACATGGACCGCCACCGTCTCCTCGACGAGACGAGCGGCACGGCGCCCGAGGGCTTCCTGATGACCCTCGTGCGCCGCGCGATGGAGTTCGTGCCGTGCGAGGTGGGAGCGCTCCTCCTCGACGATCCCATCGCCAAGCAGGACGATCGCTCGCGCAACGAGCTGACGATCGTGGTCACGGCCGGAGCGTTCAAGGAAGGCATGGCGGGTCTCAAGGTGCGGCCCGTGGACGGCATCGCGGGTTTCGTGTACGCGCGCGGCGAGCGCACGTGCGTGAACGAGCTGAGGGGGGCACATGCGCTCTCGGCCGAGATCGACGCGATGATGGATCGACCCGTCGCGAGCGCCCTGGCCGTCCCTGTGGTGATCGAGAGCCACGTGTGCGGATCGCTCGTCCTCATCAACCGCGTCGACGAGCCGGAGTTCACGACCCGCGACGAGCGGCTCATGGATCTCTTCGGCGACACGCTGTCGCTCGCGCTGCAGAACCTCCTCGACGAGAGACGCGCGCGCGAGGTGGCCCGCCGCGACTCACTCACGTCGCTCTTCAACGACCGCTACTTCCACAAGAAGCTCCAGCAGGAGATCGACCGCGTGCACGCGGCGAAGGCGGGCGATCTCGCGCTCCTCTTCCTGGACTGCGATCACCTGAAGAAGGTGAACGACGAGAAGGGGCATCTCGCCGGAAGCCAGGTGCTGCGCGAGGTCGCGTACATCATGCAGCGCCAGCTCGCGGACGTGCCGTCTCTGGCCTGCCGCTATGGCGGTGACGAGTTCACGATCATCCTGATCGACGCCACGGTGGAGCGCGCGGTCGAGGTGGGTGAACGGATCCGCAAGGCGATCGAGGACTGGACGTTCCTGACGATGTCGGCGGGACCGGGCGAGCCGGCTTTGAACCTGAAGGGCGTGTTGACGATATCGATCGGCGTCGCGACAGTGCGAGACCACTGCGCGACGGACCGGCCGCCGGCCTAGCAGAAAAACGAGCTCCTCCGCCGTGCCGACACGGCGCTCTACAAGGCTAAGACGCTGGGCAAGAACTGCGTCGTCGTCGCGCCGAAGCTCTCGGA
>CAZXSG010000906.1:0-2566 GCA_964643185.1 uncultured Holophagales bacterium | reverse complement strand
TCGGCGGGGAGCGGGACCGTAACTGGTCTACGTTCACGTGGAGGGGCAGGGGCAGGTCGATCCGGAGTTCTCGCGCCGCATGTTCGTGTACCACTACCGGATCCGGGATCGCCACGACGAGAGCGTCGTCAGCATGGCAATCCTGGGAGACCTCGACGCGGATTGGAAGCCGGCCGGGTTCGGATACGACCTGTGAGGCTGCCGGCTCCAGTTCGACTTCCCGATCTTCAAGCTGATCGAGTACGAGGGGCGCCGGGACGAGCTCGAAGCGAGCGCCAATCCTTTCGCGGCCATCGTGCTGGGGCACCTCGCCGCGCGAGCGACGGCGGCGAACGGCGGACGCCGGCTCCTCGAGAAGGTGCGTCTGGTACGTCGACTCTACGAGAAGGGGCTTTCGCGAGAGCACGTGATCGCCGTCTTCCGATTCCTGGACTGGCTCATGGTCCTGCCCCGCGAGCTCGAAGAGCCCGTTCGAGTCGAGCTCGTCCAGATGGAGAAGGAGAAGAGTGTGCCGTACGTGACGAGCGTGGAGAGGCTGGCGAAGGAAGAAGGTCGCGAAGAAGGCCGCGAAGAAGGCCGTGGAGAGGGGCGCGAAGAGGGGCGCGAAGAGGGGCGCCGGAAGTCCGTCCTGACCGTTCTCGCGAGCCGCTTCGGCTCCGTTCCGGAATCGATCATGACGCGACTTCAGGCGCTCCAGAGTGAGGCGACGCTCGACGAGCTGGTCGGCAAGGCTGCGACCGCCGGTTCCCTCGCGGAGTTCGAGGCCGGCCTCGACGCCTGAGGTGGCTGGTCCGCACGGAGCTGCGGCGGACCCCGTGGATTCAATCCATCCACGACGTGAATGATAATCATTCACGTGCGGTATGAATTGCAGAAGCCGCGCTACGAGCGGTTGGAATGCCCCAGGAGGCCCGACGCGGACCGCGTGGTGAGCGCCGCGACGGAGAGCGCCAGGAGCAGCGCGACGGCCGCGGCGCCGAAGCCCGCACGCGGACCGAGATGCGCGAGCGCCCAGCCGAGCGCCGCCGAACCGAAGCCCACTCCCGCGTCGAATCCCGCGTTCAGCGTACCGAACGCCGTGCCCAGACGGTCCTTCGCGACGCGCTCGCTCACCAGCACGTTGAGGAACGTGAAGACGAGCGCGTAGCCCAGCCCGAACACACAGCCCGACAGTGCGTGGCGCAGAAGACCCGAGGGGAGCGTCGCGAACAGGATCCCGCCGAGGCTGGCCACTGTGAGCGCGAGCACGACGTGGCGGCCCGATGGCGTGCCGGGGACGAAGCGGTGCACCAAGAGGCGTGATGCGATCATCCCCACGCCGAGAGCAGTGAGGAACGCCGACGGGAAGGCGAGGCCCTCGCGCAGCCCTTCCCGGGCCGTGAACGCCGTGTAACCCCCGAACGCGAGCGCCACGAGGCCCAGCACCAGCGCCGGCGAGAGGAGTCCCTCCGGCGGTCTCCAGGAGAGTTGGCCGCGAACGCCCGCGGCGCGGGGCATCCGCGATGCCAGGGCCGCGAGCAACAGGAACGTGACTGCCAGCGACAGTGCGAGCGCCGGAAAGCCCAGCCCCGTTGCGACGAAGATCCCCGCGGGCGGGCCCAGTGCCGATCCAGCCGGGCTGGCGAGACCGTATCGCGCGAGCGCCCGCGTGCGTGAGTCGGGTGGCGCCAGGGTTGCCGCGAGGGCGGCCCCACCCGCGAGCGTCGCGGAGAACAGCACGCCGTGCACGAACCCCAGCGAGACGAGGAGAGTGGGGGAGGTCGTCACGCCGAACGCGATCGCGACCGCGGCCAGCCCGAGCGCCGCGATGAGGAGCGTCCGCGCATGGCCGAGGCGGTCACTGAGGCGCCCGGTCGCGAGCGCGCCGAGCGAGGCGCCCGCACCGAAGAGTCCGGAGAAGAGCCCGGTGGCGCCGGGCGCCGCCCCCAGCTCCGCGAGCCGCAGGGGTGCCGTGGGGAGGAGCTGGAACGTGCCGAAGAATGTGAGGAACGTGTACCAGAAGAGGCGCGTCACGAAAGCGGACGCGCCATCAGCACATCGCGCTGCACGTCCTTGCCGAGCACGAACGGGTGCTCACCGCATTCCACGAAGCCCCACTTCCGGTAGAACGCCTGCGCTCTGTGATTGCGTTCCCAGACGCCCAGCCAGACACAGTCGAATCCGCGCGTTTTCGCGAGGTCGAGGATGAACGTCATGAGCGCGGCACCCACTCCGGCGCCGAGAAACGACTGTCGCGCGTAGAAGCGCTGGATCTCGATCGCCTGCGTGGCCTCCTGCAGGAAGGCGGGGCGCCGCCCCCAGCTGAGCCTCGCGAAACCCGCGGACGCGCCGTTGACCTCGGCCACGAGATGGAGGAGGCCGGGATCCAGCAGCTCACGAGCCTGCAGGTCGGGAGAGAACGTCTCTGCCAGGTGCTGGGCCATGTCTTCCGGGGTGTTGTCCTTCGCGAACGTTTCGAAAAAGGTCGAGGCGCCCATCTCCGCAAGGAGTGGGGCGTCCTCGACCGTCGCGAATCGAATGGCGGGAATCAGACTTTCTGATCCCTCAGCGACAGATAGAAGTCCTT
>CAZXSG010000905.1:0-2574 GCA_964643185.1 uncultured Holophagales bacterium | reverse complement strand
GTGGTGGCGAGCGACGGCGACGGCGACCGGCTGGGTGTGCTCGCCCGCGACGGGCGTTTCGTGACGCCGCATCGCGTGCTGGCCTTCCTCGCGGACAGCCTCATGCAGCGCGGCCGGCTGACCTCCGGCGGCATCGCGAAGACGTTCTCGACCTCGCTGCTCCTCGACCGCACGGCGGCGCGCCTGGGTGTGCCGCTCCATGTCACGCCCATCGGCTTCAAGCACATCGCCGAGCGCATGCTCTCGGGTGAGGTCGTCATCGGCGGCGAGGAATCGGGCGGGCTGGGCGTCTCATTCTTCCTGCCGGAGCGTGACGGCGTGCTCTCGGCGCTCCTCGTGCTCGAAGCGATCGCTCACTCCGGCGGAACCCTCGAGGAGCTCCTCGCGCGTCAGGATCGCGAGGACGGCGTCTTCCATTACGGCCGCACCGACCTCCACCTGCCTCAGCCCGTGCTGCGCGCGTTCGTCGAGCGGCTCCGCGAGTCGCCTCCCTCGCAGCGCGCCGGCGAAACCGTGACGGCGGTCGAGACGCTGGATGGTGTGAAGCTCGTCTTCGGGTCGCGTGGGTGGCTGCTTCATCGCCTTTCGGGAACGGAGCCCATCATCCGCATCTACGCCGAGCACGAAGACGAGAGCCTCGTCGCGCGGCTTCTCGCGGAAACCGAAGCCGAGCTGCGCGACCTGTAGGGATCCCCGTGGGGGGCCTGGGGGGATCGAGAAACCCCCAGGAAAAATTCACCCGCCGTCAGCCAGGACGTAGCCCGTGCCCACGAAGCGGATCGCGGGTCCGGTCCCGAGGTCGGCCGCGCTCCCTTCCTCGAGGAACTCGGGGAGGAGGTCTCCCCCGTAGGCTGCGACGGCCCGCGCCGAGAGCACGAGAGGCTCGCTCGGCGTCACGTCGAAACGCCCCGGTGCTGCGTGGACCGCGAGCGCCAGAGAGCCCGAGCCGAAGAGCTTGAGGAACGGCCCTCCCGTGTGCCTGCGGAACTCGAAGGCCGGATCCTCGCGGTAGAGGAGCGACGATTCGAAAACGAGCAGGCGGAACGCATCCACCGAAAGGAACTCGCGGTCGAGCGTGAGCCGCGTCGCCGCACGGCCGCGGTCCACGAGGAGCAGCGTCCCGCCCCCGCGGCCTTCTGCGAAGAGACCGGCGAGCGGCTCTTTGAGGTAGCCCTCGGGTGAAAGGAGCACCGTGCCCGTTCGGCCGGAGATCGCGCTCTTGCGGACGATGACCCCGCCCGCGCAGTAGGCCGCCAGGAACCCTCCGGGGCGGTCCGTGAAGAGCCCCGCCTCCGGCGCCTTGAGCGGGGCCGTCACGGGCTCGGAAACAGGAACGGCCGCGACGAGCTCGACCGGTACGGCGTCCTTGGGCGGCGCGCCGACTGCCGGCGCCGGCGCCGTCACAACCGCGGCGGCGGGCCGATCGGCCCTCAGGACGGCGGCCACGCCCGTGGTGACCGGGTTCTCGGGCTTCACGGCGGGGACGGCGGGAGCCGGCGCCTGTCCGGGAGGAACGGGTCTCACGGCCGCCTTCGCCGTGCGCGCCACCGTGTCGTCTCCGTCGCCCTCCGAGCTCGAGTCGGCTCCGGCGAGCTTGAAGTGCTGGCGGGCCTCGACGTGCTCCCCGCACCGCTGGAGCACGAGACCGAGGGTGAGGTGCGCCTTCCGATGCGCCGGCGAGAGCTCCACGACCCGCCGCAGCGGCTCGCGGGCCTCGGCGTCGCGGCTGGCCTTGTAGAGGATGAGGCCGAGGTTGAAGAGAAGGGGCGCGGAGTCGGGATGCACCAGGAGAAGGCCCCGCGTGAGGCGCTCGGCGTCCTCCAGGTCTCCGAGGTGGAAGAGGGTGAGCGACAGCCCCGAGAGTACTTCTGCGTCGTTCGGCCGGAACTTCTGGGCCGTCTCGAACTGCCGCCGTGCCTCCTCGTAGTTCCCCTTCCGGAACTCCTCTTTCGCGCGGTTGAGGTGCACGAGGAAGATGCCCTGATCGAAGAAAGGAGCGGCCCGCGCGCCGGATTCGGTCGTGGCTCGGGAGGAGGTACCCCGATAGACCCCCGAATCCGTCGACCGCGCGCTCATGTGGCTTTCTGCGTCAGGGTTGGACGCGACCCAGGAGCGGCTTGGGCCGGTCGTACGAGCCGGCGTTCGACAGCATGCGGCCGCCGTTGGTTCCGCTCGAGAGGCGCACCGGGACGGACCGGACGCGTACCGCGGGCACCCTCACGGCCGCCTCGACGCTCTTGGGCACCACGAGGGGCGCGATGCCCTGACCCATGAAGCCCCCTTCGAGCAGCGCGCCGGAGGACCCCGAGCCGCCGTAGACCAGCATCCCGCGCCGGACGTACTCCTGGGTCTCCGCGTAGGGAGGAACGCCGCCGTATCGAGCCACGGCGCCCTCTCCGGCGTTGTAACCGGCGAGGGCGAGATGGACGTTGCCGTCGAAGTTGCCGAGCAGCCACGCGAGGTAGGCCGTGCCCCCGCGGATGTTCTCGTGCGGGTCGAACGCGTTCGTCACCCCGAAGCGCCGCGCCGTCGCGGGCATGAGCTGCATGAGCCCTCGGGCGCCCTTGCGCGAAA
>CAZXSG010000904.1:0-2584 GCA_964643185.1 uncultured Holophagales bacterium | reverse complement strand
ACGAGCCTTTTGCCGGTATCGACCCGATCACCGTCCTCGATCTCCAGCAAGTGATCCGGGGCCTTTCGGGGAGGAGCATCGGCGTCCTCATCACCGACCACAATGTGCGGGACACGCTCGCGATCGTGGACCGTGCCTACATCATCAACGCAGGAACGATTTTCAGGGCGGGGGAGCCGCGTGCCCTCGCCGAGGATCCCGAGGTCCGCCGGGTCTATCTTGGCGAGACGTTCCGACTCGGCTGAAGGATCTGCCCCGCGAAAGACTAGAATCAGAGGCGTCGCAAGCAACGGCGACGCCAGGAGCGATAGAAGCAAACCGTGGGCCTCGAGCAAAAGCTTTCCCTCAGACTGTCTCAGCGGCTGGTCATGACGCCCACGCTGCAGCAAGCCATCAAGCTGCTGCAGATGACGCGCCTCGAGCTCTCGGACGTCGTCAACGAGGAGCTCGTCCTGAACCCGGTCCTCGAAGAAGAGGAGGGGTCCGACTCCGGTTCCGAGGGCCTCGGAGCCGACGGAGCCGAAGCTGGCGCCGACGCCTCGGCTCAATCCCACGAGACGGCCGAAGGTGGTGGCGACTCCGCCGACACGCGTTCCGACCTCGACGGCGGGAGCACCTCGACGGAAGTCTCCGACCCCAGGGACGCTGCGCTCGACGCTCCGCCCTCGAGCTCCCAGGAGCCGGCGCCCTCTTCGGTGGAGGCGGCCACCGAGGGCGAGTCCTTCGGTGAAATCGATCTCGAATCCTACTTCGGCGACTACATGGACGGCACGGCGTCGGCGCCCCGGATGACCGAGGAGGCCGAGGAGTTTTCCCTCGAGAATCGCGCCGAGACGCCCCCCGGGCTGGAGGCTCACCTCACCGAGCAGCTCGGTGTGGCCGACGTGCCCCGCGAGGTCGCCGAGGCCTGCGCCTTCCTCATCGGGAACGTCGACCACGACGGCTACCTTCGATTGACGCCCGAGGAAGCGGCCGCCTGCGTGCCCTGCACTCCCGAGATCGCTTTGAAGGCGCTCGAGCTCCTTCAGAGCTTCGACCCCTCGGGCGTCGGCGCGCGGAACCTCGCGGAGTGCCTGCTCATCCAGGCGCGCGCCGAGGAGATCGACACGCCCCTGATGGTCGAGCTCATCACCAACCGCTTCCACGAGCTCGGCTCGAAGCCTCCGGCGCTCCTCGCGCGGCAGATGAACCTGCCGGTCGAGAGCGTCCAGGAGGCTCTCGACGGGATCCGGAGCCTCGACCCCAAGCCCGGACGCCGCTACGACTCCTCCAGGACCATTTACGTGGAGCCCGACGTCACGGTGGTCAAGGTGGACGACGACTACGTCGTCCTCTTCAACGACGACGGCCTTCCGCGGCTCAAGGTCTCCGCCCTGTATCGCAAGCTCCTCCTCTCGAAAGACGGCGCGATCGACGGAGAGGGCAAGAGCTACCTGCGGGAGAAGATGCGTGCCGCGCAGTGGCTCATGAAGAGCCTCGACCAGCGCAAGAGAACGATCGTGAGGGTCGCCGAATCGATCGTGAAGAAGCAGCGAGACTTCCTGGAGTACGGCGTCGCGCATCTGAGACCGCTGGTGCTTCGCGATGTCGCCGAGGACATCGGCATGCATGAATCGACGGTCTCGAGGGTCGTGTCGAACAAGTGGATGGCGACACCCCGCGGCCTCGTCCCCATGAAATTCTTCTTCCACTCGGCGATCGCGTCTTCGGGCGGCGAGGACGTCTCGTCGCTCGCGGTGAAGGGGAAGATCCGGACCCTCGTCAGCGCCGAGGACGCCGCGCACCCCTTGAGCGACGCTCGGCTCTCCGAGCTCCTCGCCCGCGAAGGAATCCGCATCGCCCGGAGAACGGTCGCCAAATACCGGGAAGAGCTTCGAATCCCATCCAGCTCGATCCGCAAGGTCGAGCCCGATTCACCTCAGATCGGACCCGAGGCGCTCGGGATCTACGGCGGCGGCGCGGAAGTCGCCGAGGAATGATGCAGGACGCGCAGCCGATGGTGTTGCGCACGGAGGAGCCATGAAGATCGAGTACACCGGCCGGGGACTCACGGTGGACACGAAGGTCCAGGAGATCGTCGACAAGAAGATCTCGAAGCTCGCGAAGGTGCTGCCCGGCAGCGCCCTCAAAGCTCACGCGGTGGGTCGAAAGGAGAAGAAGGGCGTCTCCGTGGAGATCACCGTTGCGGGGAAGAGCCAGACGTACACCGCCAAGGAGACAGCCGACGACCAGGCGACGGCCGCCTACGCCGTTCTGGAAAGGCTCGAGACGCAAGCGCGCAAATCGAAGACGAAGGTCAAAGAGGTCAAGAAGCGCCAGGTCCCGAGCGTCCGCGTACCGGCCGCCTGGGCGGCCCCCAAGGAGCCCAAGCCCGCGCGCCCGCGCGGACCGCGCCGCGAAACCCTCACCGCCCGGCCGGCGTTCGAGGAGGATGCCGTGTCGCGTTTCCTCGCCGAGGAGCGTGACGTGCTCATCTACCGCGACGCGAGCGACGAGAGCATCCGGGTCCTGTACCGGAAGAAGGATGGAACGGTCGGCCTCGTCGTTCCCCGATAGCCGGCGTTTCCGTCACCGTGCGCGCAAA
>CAZXSG010000903.1:0-2584 GCA_964643185.1 uncultured Holophagales bacterium | reverse complement strand
CGGCCTCTTTCGCCTGCGCCCGGCCGATGACGGCACGCTGGCCTGCACCCTCATCCCGGCCGTTCCGCACCCGCCGGGCCGCATGCCCCTCCACCGTGGACCCCTCCACCGCCAGGGGCGCCTCCGGGCCGGGCGGAACCGGGGTTCGCAGAGGACCTCCCGGAGTCCTCAGGGCGCGCCGAGCGTCGAAGGCCTTCCTGGCCTCGGCCACGATCTCGATGGCGTCTTCCGGCCGGTCCACGAGCTGCACCAGATCGAAATCCTTGGCGCTCACGTAGCCCCCCGTCAGGAGGGTCCCGCGCATCCAGTCCAGGAGCCCGCGCCAGTGCTCGCCCACGAAGACCACAGGGCGCTGCCGGATCATCCCCACCTGGACGAGCTGCCAGGTCATGAAACCCCCGAGCGCGGTACCGATTCCCCCCGGAAACACGATGAAGGCCTGAGACATCCGCACGAAGTGGTGAAGTCGGGAGAAGAACGTCCGATGGGCCGTGATCCGATCGAGATAGGGGTTGGGGCCCTCCTCGAGATGCGGCAGCTCGATCGTGAGGCCGATCGAACGGATGCGACCCGTGGGATCGCCGGCCTTGGCCCCTTCGTTCGCCGCGGCCATCAGCCCCGGCCCGCCCCCCGTCACGATGTCGCAGCCGAGCTGCGCGAGCCGGGCAGCCGTGTCCCGCACGTCGGCGTACAGGGTCCCTTCGGGCGTGATCCTCGCGCTTCCGAAGATGGTGACCCGGAAGAACTCGCTCTCCTCGGGTTGGAGATGCTCGAGGTCCTCGATCGTCGCCCACAGGTTGACGATGATGCGATCGATCGCGCGGGCCGCGTCTTCGCTGGAGGGGGTGCGGCTCGTCACCGTTCGGTCGAGACCCAGGCGGCGAACGCCTCGGAGAGAACTCCCGCGCTCGTGATCGCGTGGACGCGGTAGTAGTAGCGGTGTCCCGGGAGAGCCTCGCGATCGACGAAGTGATACGCGAAGCCGGACTCGGAGACCTCGCTCGTGGGAACGAGCTCACGGGATTCCGCCGTGAGGATTCCGTCGCGACTCTCCGAAAGGCGGGTCACGGAAAACGCGAGCAGATCCCGATGCGTCCGCGTTCTCCAGGCGATCTGTACGGCGCCATCGGCCCAGGCGGCCGAAGATGCTCCCATCGACACGGGATACCCCGCGATCCGGGACAGGCGGAGGGCTGGAGCCCCCTCTTCGGTCGCACTCCCGCCCACGAGGACGAGCGAAAGACGCGACACACCCGAAACGGGAAGGAGAAGCGGGCGGTCGGCTGGAACGGGCGCCGCGTCGTACTCGCCCCCCGGCCCCTGGTACTCGACGATCGCGCCCGCCGTCGCATCGCCCGAGAGAGTGAGCTCGACGCCCCCCTGCTCTTCCTCGGACCCGCGAAACGCGGCCCTGCGAAAGCCGAGCGCGGCGGGAGCGACGAGCACTGTGTCGGCCAGAGGCTCTCCGCGGTCGGTCGCGCCCGCGATCGAGGTGCCCTCGGTGAGGGCTTCGGCAAAGAGTGCCGCCAGCGAAAGACCGGAGCGCCGCGCGATTTCGCCGAAGAACGCCTCGGGCCTCGCGTCCCCCTTCGCGTTGTTCTCCTCCCAGGCGGCGCGAAGGTCCGCGGAACCGGCCGGGAGACGTGAGATGCAGAACGCCAGGAACGCCGCCGCGGTGGAGGGCGTTCGGGGGGATCCGGCGTCGGCCTGGAGGGCAGGATGCCGTGAGGCGGCGCTCCCCGAGAAGCCGAGCACGTCGAGCGTCAAAGCCCCGGCGATCCCCTCGACGAGCCACCCGTCCGAACGCGATTCGTCGACGCTTCCCGCAGCCCTTCGGAGCGCCAGGATGAACGTGAGGTGCTGGACCTCGGCCGCGACGGATTCGGGAGTGCGGCCGGTCGAGTCGACCGCGATCACGGGGCGGATGAGCTTCGTTCCGGCTCGCCCCTCCCAACCGACCAGTCCGGGAAGAGCCTCTCCGGCCCTTCTTTCCGAGAGGAGCACGAGAAGGTGATTCGATTCGGAGAAGGGAGATGGAAGCCCCGCTCGTTCGAGCTTCGCCGGAATCGCCGAGAAGGCCTTCGCGACGGCATCTTTCACCGCGGAGCGGACGTTTCCGTCGGCCGCCATGTCGGCCCCGCCCCAACCGAGGCTTCGGCGTTCAGCGTTCGCGAAGTAAGGTGATTTGCCCAAATCGAGCCGACGCCGGACGGCGCCCGCCTCGGACACATCGCCCCCGGAGCTCGTCCACTCCGGAATGGCGAGGGTCGACAGCGACGATTCCGTTCGCACGCCGGGAAAGCGAGCGACCGCTCCCTGGGCGGGCATCCCGAGGAAGACGCCCACGGCGAACCCAAGGAATACACCACGACCGAGCCGACACATCAGCACGCGCCTAGGGTATCAGCTCAGGTCGTCGGTTTCCGCAGATCGGCTTCGGGTGCAGCCGGAGGAGCGGCCGGCGCAGACGGCGCTGATTCGGCCGGCTCCGCAGGAGCCGGAACGGGCGGGGCCACAGGAGCCGGTGCGGAGGGCGGTACGCCCGGAGCCACAGCCGGTGCGGAGGGCGGCACGCCCGGAGCCA
>CAZXSG010000902.1:0-2585 GCA_964643185.1 uncultured Holophagales bacterium | reverse complement strand
GCCGAAGGAGCCGCTGAACCTGTCCAACCACAGCCGGATCGACCCCCTTTCCCCCTACTTCACGTTTGGGGCCCTCACGATCAACCTGCTCTGGTGTATTCGCCACCTGATCAAGCAGCCGACGCCCTGGACGGCGTGGGGTGTGGTGATGGCGCTGGTTCTCATGGCGCTGGCGCTCCGCGCGAGGACGTTCCCCCTCAAGGCGCAGGACCGCGTGATCCGGCTCGAGGAGCGCCTCCGCTGCGAGCGGCTGCTTCCGAAGGATCTGGTGGCCCGCCTCGACGAGCTGCGCATCGGCCAGTGGGTCGCCCTGCGCTTCGCGTCGGACGGCGAGCTCGAGGGACTCGTGCGCGCCGCTCTCGACGAAAAGCTCGGGGGCAAAGCCATCAAGCAGCGCATCAAGGTGTGGCGACCGGACCACGATCGCGTCTGACGGAATAACGCCCCGGGGCCCGGGCATTCCTTTCGCGACATGCGCAAGGAACTCGCCGGTCTCTTCCTGCTCCTGATTTCGACTCCCGTGCGCGCCGAGCGCTGGATCGCGGCCTCGGCGCACGCGCCGGGCCGCAACGGGACGTTCTTCGTCACGAACCTGCGGCTCCTGAACACGTCGTCGACGGAGACGGTGACGGCGCAGGCGGTGTTCTTCCCGTCGGGCGGTGGCGCGCCGGTGACGTCTCCCGAGCTGCGGCTCGCTCCGAGACAGCAGCTCGCGTTCGACGACGCGCTCGTCTCGCTCTTCGGCGTGGCGGGGAACGCGTCGGGCCCGATCCGCGTGCTCGCGCCCGAAAGCGTCGAGGTCTCCTCGCGCACGCTCAACACGAGCGATCCCTGCTCGGGTGGAACGTTCGGAGCCGTGCTCCCGGGCCTCGCGCCGGCCTCTGCGAGCGCGCACGCGCTCCTCGCGGGTCTCGAAGGCAGCGCCGATGCCTCGAGCGGCTCGCGCACGAACATCCTGCTCGCGAACCCCGGCGCCTCGCCGGCCTCGGTTTCGGTCACGCTCCGGCGGGGCGACGGCACGCTGCCCGGAACGGCGACGGTGCCGCCGATTCCCGCCAGCGGCTCGTTCCAGGCCGAGGTGTTCGAGCTCACGGGCGCCCGGGGCGAAACCACGGGGAACGCGTACGCCGAGATCGCGTCGAGCGCTCCCGTGCTCGCGCTCGCGACGGTGCTCGACAACCGCACGGGCGATTCCTCGGTGGTGCTCGGCACGCGCATCGAGGCGCCGGCCCTGACGCTCGTTGCGCCGGGAGACCGCTCGACGTACAGCGGCTCCTACGGCGTGTCGGGCTCGGCCACCATCGTCGACGCGCGCGCGATCCGGGTCGCGGGCTTCAACGCGGCCGGCACGGCCCCGGGCATGGACCTCCGCGTGGGGCTGTCGAGCCGTCCCCGCCGCGAGTTCCGGGTGCTGCGCGTCCTCGGCCGTCAGAACGCGAGCAACGCGACGTACGACCTCACGCTGCCCGACGGCGTCACCTTGAACGACTTCGACACGTTCACGGTGTGGTGCTTCGAGTTCAACGTCCTGATCGCCGAGGGGCGATTCCAGAAGCCGTGAGGATCCGTCCGACGCTGGCCCTCGCGCTCTTGGCCGGATCTCTGCCCGCCCTGGCGGAAGGCTGGGCGCGCGGCAAGGGGGGCTTCTACGCGAACGTCTCCTACGCGCGCATCTCCTCGAGCACGTTCTACGGCGTGCATGGCGAGAAGGTCCCGTTCCCCGGAGAGAGCAGCCTCGAGCAGCGCGCGACCCTCTACACCGAATACGGCCTGTCCGACTCCTTCACGTTCATCGCGTCGATTCCCTGGAAGAGCCTCACGGCGAACGGCGTCTCGACCTCGTTCACGACTGCGGGCCTCGCCGACGCGGATCTCCGTCTGCGGCACACGTGGCGGCTCGGCACCTCACTGTTCTTCGGCCTCGAGGCCGGCGCGACGATTCCCCTGGGCTACCGCGTGCACGTCTTCCCGGCGCTCGGCACGCACCAGACCGACGTCAACCTCGACGCGGGCCTCGCGGGAACCCTCCCGTTCCTGCCCGGCGGCTTCTTCAGCGCCGACGTGGGCTACCGCCATCGCGGCGGCGAAGTGCAGAACGAGATCCCGTTCGCGTTCAAGGTGGGTGCGTTCCCGCTCCGGAACGCCGGGCTCTTCGTGGGCGTCGACGGCTGGAAGAGCACGAGCGACTTTGCGGGCGTGGACCCGAGCTTCGGCTTCTTCGGGGCCGATTCCGAGCGGCTCACGGGCCAGCTCGAGGGCTACGTGAAACTCACGGAGCGCTGGCACGTGAACGGCAAGGTCCGGCGGATCCTCTCGGGAAAGAACACGGTGGGCGGCACCGAGTACTCGGTCGGCGTCGCGTTCCAGAAGTAGGTCGTGTCTGACAACATGGCCGGCATGAGCGGAAGCGACGAGCTCGATCTGCCGGCCTACCTCGAACGCATCGGGCTGGCCGAGGCCCCCCCGCCGCCGACGGCCGAGGGCCTCGCGCGCCTCCACACGGCGCACGCCACCACGATCCCGTTCGAGAATCTCCACCTCCAGCCCGGCCAGCCCATCCGGCTCGACCCCCCGAGCTTGCAGTC
>CAZXSG010000901.1:0-2589 GCA_964643185.1 uncultured Holophagales bacterium | reverse complement strand
GAGCACCTCATCACAGCGACCAGGCGGCTCCAGATCGTGGTGCCCCTCGCGCTTCTCCTCATCTTCGCGCTCCTCTACACGACGTTCGGAACCTTCAAGGACGCGGCGCTCGTATTCAGCGGTGTGCCGCTCGCGCTCACAGGGGGCGTCATGGCTCTGTGGGTGCGGGGAATCCCCCTTTCCATCTCGGCCGCCGTGGGATTCATCGCGCTCTCCGGCGTGGCCGTGCTGAACGGGCTGGTCATGATCTCCTTCATCAAGCACCTGAGGCAGGAAGGCATGAGCCTGGATGCGGCGATCACCGAAGGATCCCTGACTCGGCTCCGCCCCGTGCTGATGACGGCGCTCGTCGCGTCTCTGGGGTTCGTACCGATGGCCCTCGCGGTCGGGACGGGTGCCGAGGTCCAGCGGCCCCTGGCGACTGTCGTCATCGGCGGAATCCTGTCCTCGACCTCCCTCACTCTGCTCGTGCTGCCCGTGCTCTACCGCTTGTTCCATCGAGAGTCGCGCATCGAGGACCCGGGGGAGCGAGCTTCGTCACAGCCCGAACCGGCCACGGTGGTTCCATGAGAGGCCCGCAGCTCCGGCTCATGGCGCCCCTCTGCATCCTGCTCGCGGCTTGCGCCGCGAGCCCGTCCATCGCGGAGCAGCGGGCCCTCACGGTCGAGCAGGCGGTCCGGCTGGCCCTCGCGAGCAACCCGGACCTGCTCACGTTCGCGGCCGACGTCGAGGCCTCGAAGGCTCGACTGGCCGGCGCCTCCCTGCTGCTCCAGACCAACCCGAGCCTCACGTTCACCGCGGGCCCGCGGTCCAGCCCCGGCGGCGGCAGCCTCGACCACGGCGTGCAGGCTCTGCAGCAGCTCGAGATCGGGGGGCAGCGCGGCGCTCGAATCGACGCCTCCGAGGCCGCACTCGAATCCACGCGAGCGCAGGCTCAGGCGTTGCGCTCGGAGGTGACGGCGAAAGTCCGCGAGGCCTTCGGACGCGCGCTGGCCGCCGAGCGGCGATCACGGCTCGCCGCCGACGCGTTCGCGGTCGCGCAGCAGGGCGTGGGCGCCGCCGAGGAGAGGTTTCGTGCAGGCGCCGCCGCGCTGCTCGAGGTGAATACCGCGCGCATCGAGCTCGGCCGTGCCGCGCGGGGCCGGGGGGAGTCGGATCGCCGCAGGGCCGAAAGCCTCGCCGAGCTCCGTCTCTTGCTGGGGCTCGACCCTCTCGATGAGCTGACGCTGCGCGGGGACCTTTCCCCGGCGCTCGACCCCGTGGCGAGCGCTACCGAGCTGATGCGGGAAGCCCTGGAGAGGCGCAGTGAAATCCGCGCGGCGAGCCGGGCCCTCGATTCCGCGAAGGCGGAAGCACGTCTCGCCTCGCGCGAAGCGATCCCCAGCCCGCGAATCGGCGCCAGCTTCGCCCGCGAGGAGGAATCCGCGACGACGATCGTCCAGGGCGTGGTCGCATTCGATCTTCCCGTATTCAATCGAAACCAAGCGGCCCGTGGAGTCGCCGCTGCGCGGGTCAGTCAGGCCGAGACGGCCCTTCGAGCCACGGATCGCCGGATTCGACAGGAGGTCTCGACGGCTCTGGCCCGATTTCAGGCCGCGCGCGCCGCCGCGGACGGCTATGCCGTCGGCGTGGTCGAGGCGATGCAGGTCAACATGGAGCTGGGCACGGAGTCCCATCGCGCCGGCAAGATCGACTTCCTGCAGCTCCTCGTCATCCGCCGGCTGACGCTGGATGCGCGGCGCGAGCACATCGACGTGCTCGAGGAGCTCGACGCCGCGCGCGCGCGGCTCGACCGCGCGTTGGGCCGGGCCGATTGACCGCGATGGCGGTCGCTCCAACCGCCGTGCGGGCCCTCATGACGCGGCCGCGCTGGCTCGAGGTGGCTCGCATCGTCCTCACGGGAGCCCTCGCGCTCCTCTACGCACGAGGGGGGTTGCCTCTCCAATGGCTCCTCGTGACCGTCGCGTTCGGGCTCTACCCGCTGGCGAAGGCGGGCTTCGAGAAGCTCATTCACGAGCATCAGATCGGAACGGAGGTCTTCATCGTCGTCGCGACCGTCATCGCGATGCTCGGCGGCGAGTACGTGGCGGGCTCGTTGCTCATGGTGATCATCCTCATCGCCGAGCTCATCGCCGAGCTGAACACGGAACGGGCCCGTGCCTCCATCAAGGAGCTGATCGGCTCGGTTCCGCAGACCGCTCTGGTCCGGCGGAACGGCAGCGAGAGCGCCATCCCCCTCTCCGAAGTCTCGGCCGGG
Organism: uncultured Holophagales bacterium; assembly: GCA_964643185.1. Lineage (GTDB taxonomy): Bacteria > Acidobacteriota > Thermoanaerobaculia > UBA5066 > UBA5066 > JAEUQS01. Next base: position 332 of record CAZXSG010000901.1, on the reverse strand, counting down.
GACATCGTGCTCGTCCGCGCAGGCGAGAAGATTCCGGTCGACGGGATCGTGCGTTCCGGAGCTGCTTCCGTGAACCAGGCGCCCATCACGGGGGAAAGCCTTCCCCTCGAGAAGGCGCCGGGCGCGCCCGTCTTCGCCGGCACCGTCGTGGAGCTCGGAGCGCTCGACATCGAGACGCAGCACGTGGGCGGCGACACGATGTATTCGCGAATCGTGGCCCTCGTGGAGACCGCCCAGGATCAAAAGGCGCCCGTTCAAAGGCTCGCCGACCGGGTTGCGACCTGGCTGATTCCCGCCGTCTTCCTGTTCCTGCTCGGCGTCTACCTGACCAC
>CAZXSG010000900.1:0-2590 GCA_964643185.1 uncultured Holophagales bacterium | reverse complement strand
CCACTTCGGAGGGGGCTCGAGAGTTCCGATGAAGAAGCGTTCGTAGAACTTCGGGGAGAGTCCGGCGAACGGCCGGGCGCCCTTGGCTCTCGCCTTCTCCATCGCCTTGGTCATGGGGCCCGCGTACTCGTGGCTCGCGATGGCGAGGTGGTCGAGGCAGTGCGCGATGCTCCAGGAGCCGGGCTTGGGCTGGAACTCGAGCTGCCTGTCCGACAGGCCGGCGACGAGGTTCTCGGCGGCCCGGCCGGAGGTCGCGTACGCGTCCCGGATCTTGCGGAGGTCTTCCGGAAGCGAGGTCGAACGCGCCATGTCAGAGCGTCGCAACCGGCTTGAAGAGCTTCGTCCGGTAGTGGCGCAGCTCGTCCAGGCTCTCGCGGATGTCGGAGAGGGCGGTATGGTCCTCGCGGGTCTTGATGAAGCCCTGCTCGCCCGGATACCAGGCCTTGTGCAGGATCTTCAGGGTCGTGACGTCGAGGAGACGGTAGTGGAGGTACCTCTCGAAGCCCGGCATGTGGCGCGCGAGGAAGCCGCGGTCCACGTACACCGAGCTGCCCGCGAGGATGGCCTCCCCGGGCCCCGAGAAGCGCGACACGAGAGAGAGCGCGTCGCGCTCCACCTCGGCCAGGGCGTGCGGCGACTTGCGCACCCTCTCGAGGAGGCCGTTCCGCGTGTGCATCTCGCGCACGACGGGGACCATGCGGGAGAGGAGGTCCTCGGGCTGCCAGATGGCTCGTTCCAGCTCGGCCTTTGGGCGGAGATCCGGACCCGTGACGATGATCCCGATCTCGATGATGGCGCACGTCGTGGGGTCGAGACCGGTCATCTCGAGGTCCAGCCAGACGAAGCAGGGCTCGTTGGCGCTCATAGACCGCGGATGTTACTTGCCTCGGTCCGTTCCCGCGGAGAGACTCGGCGTTCTGGTGAGAGCTTCCGCGGTCCTCCTGGCGGCGGTCATCAACACGGCGTCCTTCGCTGCCGAGGCACAGGCCCGTCAGGCGGCATCACCGGCGGCATCACCGGCGGCTGAGGCGGGGCTTCCCGAGCTCCACGTGGTGCGGCGCGTGAGCCTGGGACCCACGTACTCGTGCCGGGCCCCGGCGGACTTCGCCCGCGGCTACGCCGGCACGGCGCTCTTCATCTCCGACGCCTCGAGACGGAGGAACGCCCCCGAGCTCCTGTTCGACGGCGCCTGCGGAAGCCTCGACACGTTCTCCGCGAACCTCACGGGTGACGACTTCTCGCTGATCGCCGATCTGGGACCCAACGTTCCGATCGAGGACGTCACCGCCCATCGCGCTCTCAACTGGAGGTCTCTCGCGACCGCCGAATCGTTCTCGCGGTTCGTGTCGGAGATCCCCGTCGTCGAGGGACACACGTACGCCGTCATCCTCAACGCGCAGGAACGGCGCGGCCTCTTCGTCGTCACCGTGAACCGCTGGGTGCCCAACGTGCGGGTGGATCTCTCGTACGCCGTGAAGCACTACCAGCTCCTCCGCACGCCCTCGGCCTTCTCGCCGGGCTTCGATTGGGCGAGCGGCAACGCCTCGCGCGGCGCCGAGACGCTCGTGCGGGTGGAAGGCGAGTTCCTCGTCGTCGAGAAGGAGATCCTCGTGAACGCGCCCGTCTCCGCCGTGTGGCGCGCCTTCACGGTGTCCAGCGAGGCACAGTGGCTCGCGCCCTCGATGGAAGTCGAGGCCCGGCCGGGGGGCCGGTGGGACGCCCGGACGCCCGTCCTCGCGGGCGGGGGAAAGCTCCGAAAGGAGGCCGGCCGCGTGCTGGCCCTCGTTCCGCTCGAGCTCATCACCGTGACGGGAGAGATCGAAGGTTCCTGGGTGACGTGGCGCCTCTTTCCCCTCGAAGGGGGCAAGACCCGCGTCGTCTTCACGGGGACGGGCTCGTCCTCGGAGTGGAAGAAGGGCTACCGCAAAATTGCCGACGATCTCGACGCTCCGCTCTTCAGGCTGCGCGCCCGATTCCCGGCCCCTCGGTGATCGCCTGCGTGAAGCCGGCGTGACGTCGACATGAAAGAGGTCCTTCTGGTACGGGCGCCGCGGGCGCTCGCCCTCGCCGCGCTCGCGGCCTCCGTGTTCCTGGGGCCCCTCGCTCACGGCGCCGTGCTGCCGGAGGGCCTCTTTCCGCTCCTCGCCCTGGTTTTCCTGGCAGCCGCCGTGGCCCTCCTCGTGGTCCCGGTTCCGGGCCGGAAGAGCCCGGTCTGGCCCCTCGTTCTGGGCCCTCTGGCGCTCGGGGCGCTCGGCCTCTTCACGCTCCTTCCGCTTCCATTCCCGGTCGTCGAGGTGCTGAGCCCCGTGGCGGCGTCCATGCAGCGGGACGCGGCCGGAATCCTCACCACGTTCGAAGCGGCTCCGCCGGGCCGCTACCGGCTGTCGATCGCCCCCTCCGAGACCTGGGCCGTGGTGCTCCACGCGTTCGGGCTCTCGGCCGCGGCGCTCGCGAGCCCTCCCCTCTCGACCTCGAAGACCGCGCGTCGGGTCGCCGTGCTGTCGGTCCCCGGCCCGGCGACCGTCCAAGTGGGCCCCCCGCTCGGCGCGGAGTGCCCGAGCGCCCCGCCCCTTCCCCGCCCCCGCGAGCC
>CAZXSG010000899.1:0-2590 GCA_964643185.1 uncultured Holophagales bacterium | reverse complement strand
CCTGCTCCTGGGCCGGTGGGTGAAGATCCGCGAGAGCGTGCGCGGCCGCGTGGCCCGCCTCGTGCTGCATGCGTGGGCCGTGCTCATCGGGGTCTCCGTGCTCACGACGTTCCAGCACCACGTCATCGACATTCCCACGGGTCTCTGGATGGGCGCGTTCTGCCTGTGGCTGTTCCCCGACGCGCCGCTTGCGCGGCCCCGCTTCCGGACCGTTTCGGCGGATCCCGCGCGGCGAAAGCTGGCGCTCGTCTACGGGCTCGCCGCGTTGGGCACGGGGGCGATCTTCATCGCGCTCTCCCGTGCATTCCTCCTCGGACTGTGGGTGTCCTTCGCGCTCCTCGTCGTGGCCTGTGCGTACGGCTTCCTCGGCGCGGACGCATTCCAGAAAGGGGCGGACGGCCGCATGAGCCTCGCGGCGCGCGTCCTTCTCTTTCCGTATCTCGCCGGGGCGTTCCTGAACTCGCGGCTCTGGGGATCGACGGCGCACGACGAGCTCGTGCCCGGTGTGCTCCTCGGCCGCTATCCCACGACGCTCGACGGCGTGGGCTCGCTCGTGGACGTTTCCGCCGAGCTCCCTGCTCGTCCAGGAGCTCGGCCCTATCGCGTCGTGCCCGTCCTGGATCTCGTGGTCCCGAGCGTCGACGAGATCGCGGCCGGCGTGGAAGCTCTCGCGTCGTTCGCGTCCCACCGGCCGACGCTCGTGGCCTGCGCGCTCGGCTACTCGCGGAGCGCGACCGTCGCGGCCGCGTGGCTCGTCGAGGCCCGCCACGCCTCGAGCGTCGACGAGGCGATCTCGCTCGTCGGACGCGCGCGACCGGGATTCGCGCTCTCCCCGGCGCATCGTGAAAGGCTGCACGCATGGCACCTCACGAAGACCTGAGCGCCCCGGAGACGAGCCTGACGGCCGCGTTTCTCGCGGGAGGCCGGACGCTCCACGTCGCGTCGACCGCGCTCTTCGTCCTCTCGTCCTTCCGGGGCGGGCGCGTCGTCGCTCTCGTTGGTCTCGCGCTGTACCTCGTGGAGACGCTCTACGCCGTGCGCGTGCGCATCGACGAGGGATTGTTCCGAGGCGGCGAGTCGACGTTTCCAAGGCTCGACGCGCTGCTCATCGAGTGGGGTCTCGCCAAGAAGCCCTCGGGTCGCACGACGACGGGCCGTCCCACGGCGGACCGCTCGAAGGGCGCGCTGGGACTGCTGAAGGCACAGGTCGCCGTCGTCGCAGCTCAGGCGGCGCTTCTCGCGGCTTCCTTCCTTCGCTAGTTAGTCAGCCCTCCGGGCCCCGAAACGCCTTCGGCGCGCTGATCTAGTCGTCCTTCCGGACGGCCTTTCCGATGGCGGAGACGAGCATCGCGATGCCCGTGAACACGAGGAGCACGGTGACGGTCTGAGCCGCGAGGAAGCGGCGCCGTTCGCGGCCCGGCGCGGCGCTCGACAGGGCGATCTCCTTCTGATCCGCGTCTTTCAGAAACGCGTCGAGCTCGCCCTGGTACCGCCGGAAGCGCTGGAAAAAGAGGCCCAGATTCACTTCGCCGTTGCCTGTGTGGAAGATCAGGTGATCGGGGGTGCGGGAGCGGGAGCCCTCCACGCGGCTCCGGCGCATCTCGAGAGACTTCACGTCCTCGATGCGCTCCGCCTTGAGCGTGGCGAGGCCAAAAGTCTTCACCGTCATGGTGCAGCCGACGCCGTCTTCGCGGGTGCACACGAGCGTGGCCGAAGAGCCCAGCCACGCGAGGACGCACCCCCCGAGGAGGAAGGCGAAGCCGATGACGAAGTGAGGCGCGAGGCTGGGTTTCGGTGCTCCGCTGTACATGCCGTCAGACCGCCGCGAGCACCCGGTTCAGCCACTGTCCGGCCAGCTTCTCCTCCAGCGAGTTCTGCGTGAGCCGGGCGTCGAGATGGCTCCAGTCCAGGAGGTCGAGCTGCTGGTCCTGGTTGAAGCAGGAGAAGACGAAGCTCTCCTTGCCCGTCACCGGATCCACGTGCCTCTGCAGGCACTGTGCGCAGACCTCTTTCATCATGCACTGCATCGGCGAGTTGATGGACCCGATGCCGCGGTGCGAGGGGGAAAGGTGCGGTGCGAGGACCCCGTGCCGCGCCTTCTGGATGGCCGACATCATCTTGTCCGAGCCGATGGCGATGAGCTCGGAGGCGTCGCTCAGCGGCACCGGAACGGTGCCCAGCCGCCCTTCGGCGTAGGCCAGCATGGCCTGCACGATGTTGCCCTCGAACGCGAAGTCCTGGGGCCGCACGGCGGGGATGATGGGCGCCTGGTCTACGGCGTACACGACGACGTCGGCCGCGGCCTCGATCTGGTCGCGCTTGTAGAAGTCGGCGGCCTTCTTGTAGCCCGCGAAGTAGACGACGCGGTTGCCGCGCTCCTTGGCGAGCTTCCCGATCGAGAAGAGCACGGCGTTGCCGAGCCCGCCGCCGCAGAGGATGACGGTGCCGTTCTCGGGCAGCTCGGTGGGGGAGCCCGTGGGGCCCATCACGATGACGGGCTCGCCGGGCGAAAGGCTCGCGAACAGCCGGCTGGAAACGCCGATCTCCACCGCGACCGTGGAGCGGAGCCCGGAGTCCTTGGCGGCCCACC
>CAZXSG010000898.1:0-2595 GCA_964643185.1 uncultured Holophagales bacterium | reverse complement strand
GCGCTGGGTACCGACGACCCAGAACCCGCCGCGTTGCCGCGCAGCGGACCTCTCTCCGGAATTCTGGACCCGCGGGTGAAAGCCGCCCCCGTGACCGATGGCCTGGCATTTGCCATTTCCGTGCTCGCCGATGGCCGGGTGGCTTCAGGTGTGATCTTCAAGCTTCCGATCGGCGAACAGCGTCTCACCCTGCAGTTCGAGTCCCTCGAGATGCGGGAGGACGGCACCCTCGAAGCGGTGGCGCGCATACGAAACGAGAGCGATCGACCCGTCCACGGCCTTCGCCTGGATTTCACCGCCCGGGCCACCATAGGCTCGCCCCTCTGGTTCGGCGACCTTCCGCCGCGCAGCGAGGCGCAACCGGTCGCTTTCCGCACGACGCCCATCGTTCGTGACCCTGCGAGCCCGGTCACCATCGTGATGGGCGTCGTGTCGGGATACGCCTTCCTGGGGGCCGAGACGCCGCCGGCGAGGCCGGCGGCGCCCGTCGTCCGGGGCAAGAGGACTCCCGGCCCGACACCCCGCGCGCTCCCCGTGGCGACGCCGTGCACGATCCCCGCCGCGCTGCCCCGCGAGGGCGGAATCGGATCTCCGGGAATCGCGGCCGAGTGCAGCAGCGCCGGACCGCTGAGGTTCGTCCTCGAACGTTCGTCTCCGGCGCGCGTTCAGGTCTTCGACTCCGAGTTCCGGTTCGTGACCTCGTTCGGAGAAGCCTCGCTCCCGGCAGCCCCGAAGCTCGAGGTACGCGGGGAGCGCGACATCGTCGTCCAGGGCGCCGAATCCGTGCCCCCGGTCCTGTTTCGGCGGCTCTGAGTCGAAGAGGTGCCGAAGGTGGCCGCGTCTAGGTTCGAGGCGGATAGACCCCCTGAAGGGCGATGTTGAAGTAGAGGGTGAGGTACGGCTGCATGTTGTTGTGCGGCAGCCCTCCGCCTGTCGGGGGAAGCGCGCTCGGCGACATGCTCACGAGGTTGGCGGCTGGTCCGTAGGCCGTCGCGTTCGCGGACTTCGCCAGTGACCGGCTTGCGGACGGCGCATTGAGCTCCCCGAGATCGATGTCATGAGCGCGCATCTGATGGGTGTGGCTCGGGATCTCGGTAGGGAGCAGAGTCACCGTCTCGGATCCGCCGGTTTCCCCGAGATCGTGGAGCGAAAGCCCAGGCCCCTGGCCCGGGTGCATCGGCGCGTTGCCTTGCATGTCGGGCAAAGCGAAGTTCGATTTTCCGTCACCCCCGTAGTACGTGCCCAGGAGGGAGAAGAGGGCCGTGTTCTGAGAAAGCGGCATGAGCTGGCCGTTGCACCAGGCCCAGCCCCTGGGGGGGAAGTTGAAAGGGAACATCCGGATTTCTGCGACGAACGGATCGGCCATCTCTTGCTCCTCAGGGGCTCGGGTAGATCCCGAAAAGGGAAATGATGAAGTCGACACAGAGGTAGGGCTGGAACTTCGTATGGGGTTGGCTGCCGCCGGCCGAGGTGACCGCGGAGGGACTCATCGCCGTGTCCGGGGTGTCCTGGATGTAGAGCAAAGCACTCCCCGACTGCCCAGCGACCTTGTTGCTCGGGCTCGTGTCCTGGGAGACGTTCGTGGATGCCATGAACGGATGCGTGTGCGCCGGTATCTGCGCGACGGTGAGCGTGACCTCCTCGACCCCGCCCGTCTCGGCCAGCGTGAAGCCGAGCCCCTGATGAAGGGGAAGCCGCCCCCTCAGATCCGGCAGATTGAAGGTCGATTGGCCGTCGCCACCGTACGAGGTTCCGATCAGGTTGAAAAGGGTCTCGTACTCCGAGATCGGCAGTGACTGCCCCTCGCAGAACATCCATCCCGCAGGGGCGAAGTTGCCCGCGAACATCCGGATTTCTCCGACGTAGGGTTGCGCCATCGTCGACTCCTAGGTCTGCGAGGGGAAGATGCCCTGAAGGGCGATCGAGAACGTGATGGTCAGGAAAGGCTGCATGTTCAGGTGGGCCTGACTGCCGCCCACCGGCGTGATCGTTGCCGGGGTCAGGCTCGCGAGCGCGGAGGGATCGGTGTACGCGCGGCCCGGCACGTTCGCGAGAACGCCGTTCGCCGCGTCCTGGGTCGAACCCGCCGTTCCGCTGGCCTGGGCCACGTGGGCGTGAGTGGGCAGCTCCGAAATCGAAAGCGTGTGCGCCTGCTCGCCGCCGCGCTCACCCAGCACGTGCCCGGCGCCGACGCCGATCGGCACCCGGCCGCGCAGATCGGGTAGCCCGAAGTTCACGCGCCCGTCTCCTCCGAACGTTGTCCCGAGGAGCGCGAAGAGCGCTTGATTCTGGTTGATGGGCAAGAGCTGTCCGTCGCAAAGCCCCCAGCCCCTGGGAGCGAACCCGAAGCTCATCAGCCGGATCTCGGCCAGGAATGGTTCCGCCATGACTGTTCCTCTCTTCCTTGCCTAGGGGATGATCGGGGCGGTGCATGCGGCGCCGCCGGCGAAGCCTATTGGCGTCGGCAGCGCTTCGAACGTTGCCGTCGACGCCGACACGACCGTGTTCCGGCCGTTGAGATAGCTGATCACGGCGGCCGTGTCTGTCGCCGTTCCGCCGTAGCCAGGCAGCCGCACGGTTCCGTCGTTCCGCTGG
>CAZXSG010000897.1:0-2598 GCA_964643185.1 uncultured Holophagales bacterium | reverse complement strand
AAACGTCCCATCTTTTCCTCACGAAGACGTTCGTCGGGGGCGTCCTCGATGTCCCCTTTGTCCTGGAAGGTCTCACCCGCCAGCCCCTCGGAGCCGTCCATCTTCAGATAGCAGAATACCTCGCCGCAAGCCGAGTGCCGCGCGGAATGGAACGGTACCCCCGCGTGTCCGTTCTGCCACAGCACGGTGTTCATCGACTTCCCGACGAAGATGTCGCGCTGCGCCGAAAAGTCGTCGGCGGGCTCCGGCTCGATCTTGAACAGAGACCACATGGCATCGTCGGGCGCCGTATAGAGAGGTTCCTTCGGCAACGAATCCGTGATTTCGCGGATCACCCGGTCGACTTCGGCCGAGAGCGTCTCGAGTCCCTTGCTCGTCCAGCCTTTCGGCTTCACCTCGATCGCCCCCACCCAGGTGTTGAGGACGACTTCGCCCAAGGCGGACTCGAGGAGAACGAAAGCCTGCGAGGACGCGAGATCCCTGTCCTTTCTCAGCGCCGATCCCGGAAACTCCACGATCACGTCGACGCAGTTGAACCGGCCTCTCTCGCACTTGAAGCCCGTCGCCTGCAGCGGGGCGCCCGTGCGGGCCTCCACGGTCGCCAGCACGATCTCGTGATCCTCGCGGAGCCGATGGCCGAAGAATGACCACCCCGTGAGGGCAGGCGCCCGGCTGAGAATCTCGTCTACGAGTGGACGAAGGTCGTGGCGATGCTCGGGTGTGACGACCAGCCGATCGCCGCGTTCCAGACCTGGCCCGAACTCCCACATCAGGTTTGGAGAGATCCCCTGTAGATTCTCCTGCATCCATGCGGGAAGGTCCCAGCTCTGCTTTCGCGAGAACAACGCGGAAATGTCTTCGTGGCGATCGACGAACTCCTTCCACCACGAATCGATCCTCGAGGAGAGCTGCGACCGCACCGCTTCCTCCTGCGCGTTTCCGGGCGAGAACGTATGCCATCGCGGTCGCATGTCACACTCCTCCTGCGCCCGACGATACCAAGCTCACGGCGAGCGAAGCGAGCTTGCCGCACGCCGGGTCAGTCGTCCTCAGCGCCCGCGTCGGCGTGAGTCGTCTTGGCTTTCCTGAAAGACGACGATCAGCACGCGAAGGCGAAAGGGTGAAACGGCGGCTCTGGCGGTGCGAGCCAGGCGGAGCGCCCTCGCGACCACTCCCATGCCGCGAGCGCCGCGCCGCAGGCGGCCACGAAATGATCGCTCGGCTCGGTAGGCGGAAGCGAGAGGATGCCCTGCGTGGAGAGCCAGTCGAGGAGCGATGCGCGATGCTCCGGCCGCTTCTTGAATGCCAGGACCGAGGCCAGAGGGGCACCGCGAAGGCCGAAGGCGGCGCCGGGGTGGACCTCGAGGACCCGTACTTTCTCCGGGTCGAGTGTGCCCAGCAGCCGCGCGACACCCAGACCACGCAGCGTGAGGTACGCCATGCGGTTGAAGGTCGGGGGCATGACGGAGCCGTGCCTCATTCCGCGTTCCACGATGCGATCGCGAAGGGACCGGTCGCGCAGACGCAGACCTCCGCCGGGTTGATACGACAACGGTGCATCGAGGCCGACGACGACCTGACCTTTGCCCGCGAGCTCTGTGGCGAGATCGAGAATTTCGGGGTCGCCAGCGATCGGAAGGTGATGAGCGTAGACGGCCGAGCCTTTGCGGCCGCGCAGCACGACAGCGCAGGTGTCGCGCGCGTTCGAGGGTCCGGACAGGTCAATTCCCACGATGCTGACGACAGTCACGGACCGTTTCATTCCTGCATGCGCGAGGTGGCGGGTATCGCCGCGCGCCCGATGAGGGCTACGAACTCCTCGAAGCTCGCCGCGATCATCCTGGCTTCGGAGGTATCGAGCGGAATGAAAGGAATCCGGAACACCGGGACGCCCGGGCTGCCGAGATGAAGCGCCAGAAGCTCGCTGCCGCCGTTCGAGCCGATCCCGAAATACCCGGGAATCTTCTCGTCGGCTTCATAGCTCTCGTTGAGCGCGATCACCGTGGAGGCGGGCCAGAGCTGGAACCAGCCGGGTTCGGCCCCGAGGCTTCCTTCGCCACCGTCTGCCAGCGAGAGGAGTTCGAGGTAGGCCGCAGGGAGCGGTCCGGGCGCGCCGAGCCGCAGCTCTTCGAGGTCCGCCGGTTCCGCGGGCGCCTCCCGCGACCACTTCCGGGCGGGGTCATTTACGGCTTCGCGGGCTTCGCTCATTGGTGACGTCGCGTCTCCTGGCTTCCGCGGCCGACGCCGCGATGAGCTCCTCGAGAACCTCGGTATCGAGGTCCGCCAGGCGCTTGAAATAGAAACAGCTCTTGCCCATCCTGTGCTTGCCGACCTTCGCCAGGCGGTCGGCCTGCTCGGGGTCGTCCACAGTCAGGTAGATCACCAGGTCACTACCGCGAATCGCGAACGCGGCGAGGCACATCTCGCCCGAGTGGCCGCTCTCGTACCGGTACGTGTACGAGCCGTAGCCCACGATGCTCGGACCCCACATCCTGGGCTTTTCCTTCGTGACCCTCTTGCACATGGCCATGAGGGCCTTGCAGTCGGCGATCTGCTGAGGGCTGCCACGCGAAACGAGGATTTCGTCGACGCTTTCGC
>CAZXSG010000896.1:0-2603 GCA_964643185.1 uncultured Holophagales bacterium | reverse complement strand
TGCACGGCGCGCCGTAGGACGTTCCGAGAGCCAGCGCCGTGCGCACGGCCGAGAGGACGACCTTCGGGGCGTGCCCGAAGAGGAGCGGACCGTAGGACATCACGTAGTCCACGTAGCGGTTGCCGTCCGCGTCGATGAGGAGGGCGCCCCTCCCCTTCTTCACGAAGAAGGGCTTGCCGCCGACGGCATTGAACGAGCGCACCGGCGAGCTCACGCCGCCCGGCATCCGTTTGCGCGCCCTCTCGGAGAGAGCGTCCGAGAGTTTCGAGCGGCGCACGCGTTTCCTTACTTCCCGAGCCATTGGGCAGCCTCCTTGGCGTGATACGTGAGGATGAGGTCCGCGCCGGCGCGCTTCATGGAGGTGAGGATCTCGAGCGTCACGCGCGGACCGTCGATCCAGCCGTTCGCGGCCGCGGCCTTCACCATCGCGTACTCGCCCGAGACGTTGTAGACGGCGAGCGGCACGTTCGTGCGCTCCTTCACCGCGCGCACGACGTCGAGGTACGAGAGGGCGGGCTTCACCATGACCATGTCGGCGCCCTCGGCGAGGTCGCTCTCGACTTCCTTGAGCGCCTCCCGCACGTTCGCGGGGTCCATCTGGTACGCACGGCGGTCGCCGAAGCTCGGCGTGGACTCCGCCGCCTCGCGGAAGGGCCCGTAGAAGCCCGACGCGTACTTGGCGGCGTAGGACAGGATGGGGATCTCCGGAAAGCCGTTGCCGTCCAGAGCGGCGCGGATGGCGGCGATGCGGCCGTCCATCATGTCCGACGGAGCGATGACGTCGGCCCCGGCGCGCGCGTGAGCGAGCGCCTCGGCCGCCAGGATCGGCAGCGTCGCGTCGTTGTCGACGCTCTCCCCCGCGAGGAGCCCGCAGTGTCCGTGGCTCGTGTACTCGCAGAGGCAGACATCGGTGATGACGACGGTGCCGGGGCTCGCGCTCTTGATGCCGCTCACCGCGCGGCACACGGGCCCCTCGGGATCGGCGGACGAGGAGCCCACGGCGTCCTTCGTTTCGGGAATGCCGAACAGGATCACGCTCTTCACACCGAGCGCGAAGAGAGCGCGGGCGTCCTCGACCGCGAGGTCCGCCGAGACGCGGTCGATGCCCGGCATCGACGAGATCGGCTGGCGCACGCCTTCGCCGGGCACGACGAAGAGCGGGGCGATGAAGTCGGCGGGATCGAGCGACGTCTCCCGCACGAGGTCGCGCAGGGAGGGGGTCGCCCGCAGGCGGCGGGGCCGGTTCACGGGAAAGCTCATGGTTCCTTCTTTGCGGTGACGAAGAGATCGACGAGGGCGGAGAGCCGCGCCTCGCGGGGAACGCTGGGAGTCGGGAGCCCCCGGGGGGCGAAACCCCGGGCGGTTTCAGGGCCGATCGCGCCCCATCTTACGGGCGGAACGGAGAGGCCGGCCGCCTCGAGAGCGGCAAGGAGCGCGTCGAGGGCCGAGAGGGCCGACACGGCGATCGCGGGGAACGCGCCCTCCGAGATGCGCCGGAGGAGCTCCGGGGAGATGGGAACACGCCGCTTCTCGTAGATCACGGGCGCCAGCACCCGGGCACCCCGGCGCGCGAGCTCCCGAAGGGGAGCCTCGTCGGCGTCGGCGGCGCGGGGCCAGAGAACCGTGCTGCCCTCGAGGGCGGCCGGGAGCGACTCGAGGATCCCGACCGCACCCGGGGACGCGGGCACCCGGACCTCGAGTCCGAGCGCGCGGAGAGAGTCCGCCGTGCCCGTGCCCGCAGCCGTGACGCTCCCGAACGCGGGAAGCCGGCCCGACTTTCCGAGGAGCGCCGCGGCCGCCTCCGAGGACACCACGAGGTGTCCTCCGGGCTCGGCGAGCGCAGCCCGGAGCTCGGCCACGCCCGAGGTCCGCTCGGCGATCTCGTGGGTCGCAAGGTGCGTGACGCCGGCGATCTCCTCGCCTTGCGCGCCCGATCGGAGCAGAAGGACATCCACGTCGCCGCGAATTATGGAAGGCCCGTGTGCGAAACCTCGATGATTCGCCTGCGTCTCCCCTGGCAAAGGAGCGCCCCCCAATGAGATCTCCCGATCGGATCGTTCTCGCCCTTTCTCTCGCCGTCCTCATCCCCCTCCCGGCCCTGGCCGGAGGTGGCTCGTCGGTGGAAACCCGCCGGGACCCGAAGACCTGTGCCGACTATTCCGTCCGCTTCGACGGCGACGCGGTCGCCCGCGGCGAGGAGACCCTCACCGTCCGCGCCGGACGCGGCCCGGTGAAGCTGCGGCCGCACGAGAACGGCGGCATCACGATCCGCGGAGGAACGGGCGCCGACTACAAGATCACCGTCTGCAAGTTCGCCGGCGGCGCCACGCAGGGAGAAGCCGAGAGGCGGCTCTCGGAGGCCAAGGCGACGGCCACCGCCGACGGCGTGACCGTCAACGGGCCGGACGAGAACTTCACGGCCTTTCTCATCGTGGACGCGCCCCGCGACGCCAACCTCGACGTCGTGACCTCGAACGGGCCGGTCTCGGTGTCCGACCTCGGCGGAAGCCTCGTGCTGAAGGCCGAGAACGGTCCGGTCCCGCTGCGCAACGTGGACGGGAGCATCGCCGTTGAGTCCGAGAACGGACCCAATCCGCCCAAGG
>CAZXSG010000895.1:0-2608 GCA_964643185.1 uncultured Holophagales bacterium | reverse complement strand
GTGACGACGGGCTTCCCCGCGGAGAGCGCCGCGGTCTGGAGCGAGCGCGCGGGCTCGAGACCGCCCAGGAGCTCGACGACGAGATCCACGCCGGGGTCCGTCGCTACGGAGGCGAGGTCGTCCGTGAAGCGCACGCCGGAGCCGGCCCAGTCGGCGCGTTTCTCGTCGATGCGGCGGTTGCCGATGGCGACGACCTTGAGGTCGAGAGCGTGGACGCGCACGAGGCGGCCCCTCTCCTTGAGAACGAGGCGGATGAAGGCCTGGCCCACGGTGCCGAAGCCGAGGAGGCCGATGCGGAGGCGGTTCGGGTTCGTCATGAGGCGGCGGAATTTACCAGCCGGGCGTAACGGCCACGGGGCCGCGTTGCGTCTTCCCTCGCGGAGGACCGCCATGGCAAACGCCCTCTCCATCTCGTCCCAGGAGATCCCCTTTCCGAAGACTCGCTTCTCGCCGGAGCCTCCGGGTCCGCGAGGCGTGCCGTTCCTGGGGAGCCTGCCCTCGCTCCGCAGGGATCCTCTGAGCTTCTTCGCCGGGCTCTCCGAGACGTACGGCGGGATCGCGAAGTTCACGGTGTTCCAGGTTCCCGTGTGGCTCGTGACCGATCCCGCCGCTGCCGAGGAGGTCCTCGTCTCGAAAGCGCGCCATTTCGTGAAGGGACGCGGGCTCCAGGTGGGGCGGCCGATCTTCGGGGACGGCCTTCTCACGAGCGAAGGGGAGAAGTGGAGGCGCCAGCGCAAGCTCGTCGCGCCCGCGTTCCACCATCAGCGCCTCGCCGCCTACGAGCGCGTCATGGCGGACTTCACCGCGCGGTTCGCCGAGGGCCTGAGGTCTGGCGAGACGCGCGACCTCCACCGCGATCTCATGCGCCTCACGCTCGAGATCGTCGCGAAATGCCTCTTCGACGCGGACGTCTCGAAGGAGGCGAAGAGCGTGGGCGACGCGCTGGCCGTCGCGATCCGGGAGTTTCCCAAGCTGCTCAACCCAGCGAGGAGGTTCGCGCTCCTGCGTCTGCCGTTCCCGGCAGGTCTGGAGCTCCGCCGGGCGCTGCGCACGCTCGATACCGTGATCTCGGACGTCATCGCGACGCGGAAAGCCTCGGGCGAGGACCGCGGGGACCTCCTCTCGATGCTCCTCGCCTCCCGCGACGAGGACGGCGAGGGCATGCCCGACGCACAGGTCCGCGACGAGGTGATGACGCTCTTCCTGGCGGGCCACGAGACGACGGCGCTCTCTCTCGTGTGGACGCTCTCGCTCCTCGCCCAGAACCCGATGGTGGAGCGCCGCGTCGCGCGGGAGCTCGCGGGCTTCTCCGGCGACACGCGGTCGCTGCCGTACCTCGACGCCGTCGTGAAGGAGGCCCTGCGCCTCTATCCGCCGGCGTGGGCTGTCGGCCGCGTCGCGGCCGAGGACGTCGCCATCGGCGGCTTCACGGCCGCGAAGGGGACCTCGGTGATCCTGAGCCCCTGGGTCGCGCAGCGGAGCGCGGGCTTCTTCGCGGATCCCCTCGCGTTCCGGCCCGAGCGCTGGCAGACGGGGGAGACGCAGGGCCTGCCCCGGATGGCTTACTTTCCGTTCGGGGCCGGGCCGCGCTCTTGCATCGGCGCGGGGTTTGCCGCCATGGAGCTGAAGACGATCCTGGCGACGCTTCTCTCGAAGGCGCGCTTCGTGGCGATCCCGGGGCAGGACCTCACGCCCCAGCCGTCGATCACCCTCCGGCCCCGGGGGGGCTTCCGGGCCGTCGTGACTCTCTTTTAGCGGTTACCATCTCCCGAAATTCGGAGAGCTGAACTTCGAAAAACGGGAGGGACCTCATGGCCTGGATGTCCGATCCTCAACTCTGGGTCGCGTTTCTGACGCTGTTCGCTCTCGAGCTCGTGCTCGGGATCGACAACATCATCTTCATCACGATCCTGGCCGAGAAGGTCCCGGAGGGTGAGCGTAAGAAGATCGTCCGCATCGGGCTCTTCCTCGCGATGTTCATGAGGATCGGCCTCCTGTTCTCGCTGTCCTTCATCGTGAAGCTCACGAATCCGCTCTTCGCGGTCTTCGGGCACGGGGTCTCGGGGCGGGACCTCATCCTCATCATCGGCGGGCTGTTCCTCCTCGCCAAGAGCACGTTCGAGATCCACCACAAGCTCGAAGGCGTGGAGGGCGAGGCCTCGACGAAGGCACCCAGCTCCGTGATTGGCATCCTCATGCAGATCCTGCTCCTCGACCTCGTGTTCTCGCTCGACAGCGTGATCACGGCCGTCGGCATGGTGAACAACCTGCAGGTGATGATTGCCGCCGTCGTGGCATCGGTGGCGGCCATGATGTTCTTCGCGAACCCCGTGGGCGCGTTCGTGAGCAAGCACCCGACGGTGAAGATGCTCGCGCTCTCGTTCCTCATCCTCATCGGCGCGACGCTCGTCATGGAGGGCTTCGGCTCCCACGTCGAGAAGGCGTACGTCTACTTCGCGATCGCGTTCTCGGTGTTTGTCGAGATGCTCAACATGAAGCTGCGCAAGGGCCCGAAGGTCGAGCCGGTGCACCTCCCCGAGCGCTACACCGCGGAAGAGCCTGCCGCGAAGAAGTAGGTCGTGGCGCCCGGGATCTCGCCCGCCGGGGC
>CAZXSG010000894.1:0-2610 GCA_964643185.1 uncultured Holophagales bacterium | reverse complement strand
GGCGAGCAACGTCGACAGGTCCACGAGTTCGACGCCCGCGGGAAGCGTGTCCGGGCGGGTCACCACGCTCGTCGCGGGGACCCTCATCGGCGCCTTCTGGCCCGCGATGTTCGTGCTGACACGGAATCTCTGGGTCGTGCCGGCGAACCACGCCGCCTGGAACTTCGCGATCATCCTGAGCGGGGCGCCGCTCTCGGGCCTCGGAACCTGGCAGGAGATGGCGCTCTTCGAGATGAGGGACAACGGTCCGGGATGGCTGTCGGGCGGCATCTTCGGCCCCGAGGATTCGATTTTCACAATCATCCTGATGATGGCCGGCATCGCGGTCGTCCTGCGGTCCCACCGGACCGCCGCGAGGGCCGGGAGGGGTCTCAACGACTGACGGGGCGTTTCGGAGCGCGCCGGTATCATCCCGGCGCCCCGATGAGCATCGCCCCCGGCACCCGGCTCGGCTCGTACGAGATCGTGTCCCCTCTCGGCAGCGGGGGCATGGGCGAGGTGTACCGGGCCCGCGACACGAAGCTCCAGCGGGACGTCGCCATCAAGGTGCTCCCGGGCCACCTCTCGAAAGACACCGCCGCCCTCGCGCGCTTCGAGAGGGAGGCGCTGGCGGTCGCGTCGCTCTCGCACCCCAACATCCTCGCGATCTTCGACTTCGGCCGCGAGGGCGGCCTCGTGTATGCGGTCACCGAGCTGCTGGAGGGTTCCACGCTGCGCGACGCGCTGGAGAAGGGACCCATTCCGCAGCGCCAGGCCGTGGACCTCGCGATCCAGATATTGCGGGGCCTCGCGGCCGCGCACGACAAGGGCGTCATCCACCGCGACCTGAAGCCCGAGAACCTGTTCGTCACCCGCGACGGGCACGTGAAGATCCTCGACTTCGGCCTCGCCAAGAAGGTCGATCCGGCCCCGGGGCCCGAGGACGACACGAGCATGCCCACGACCTCGGGCCGCACCGAGCCGGGCACCGTGATGGGGACGATGGGCTACATGTCGCCCGAGCAGGTGCGCGGCCAGGCCGTGGAGGCCGCGAGCGATCTCTTCTCGTTCGGGGCCGTGCTGTACGAGGTCCTGTCCGGGAAGCGGGCGTTCCGCAAGGACTCCGCCGCGGACACCATGGCCGCGATCCTCATGCTCGAGCCGCCGCCGCTCTCCGGGACGGGCCGCGAGATTCCGCCCGCGCTCGCGCGCATCGTGGAGCGCTGCCTCGAAAAGAAGGTCGCGAGCCGCTTCGGGTCGGCCCGCGAGGTCGTTCGCGCGCTCGAGGACCTCTCGACCTCGACGCACACGAGCTCCTCGCCGGCCCTCGGTCCCGGCAGCCTCCGGAGAATCGCGCTCTCGATCGTCGCGCTGCTCGTCCTCGGGACCGTTGCCGTCGTCGCCGTCTTCGCGCTCCGTCGGGACGCCGGCCAGGAGGCGGTGCAGGTCGAGACCGGTCCCAAACGCATCGCCGTGCTGCCGTTCGAGAACCTCGGGGAGGCCAAGGACGACTACTTCGCCGCCGGCATCGCCGACGAGGTGCGCGGCAAGCTCACCACGCTGCCAGGCCTCGAGGTCATCGCGCGGGGCAGCTCCATGCCTTACAAGGGAACCACCAAGAGCCCGCGAGCCATCGCCCGCGAGCTGGGCGTCCGCTACCTCCTCACCGCGACCGTGCGCTGGGAGAGGGAAGAGGGCCGCAGCCACGTGCACGTGAGCGCCGAGCTCGTGGAGGTTTCGGGCCAGGGGGCTCCCGCCACGCGCTGGCAGCAGCCGTTCGAGGCCGAGCTGACCGGCGTGTTCCGCGTGCAGGCCGACATCGCCTCGCGTGTCGCCCAAGCTCTCGACGTCGCGCTCACCTCGCTCGCCGAGAAGCGGCTCCTCGAAAGGCCCACGCAGAGCCTCGAGGCCTACGACGCGTTCCTCCGCGCGGAGGCCGTCTCGAGCGGCCTCGGAGTCACCGATCCGCCCAGCCTCCGTCGCGCCCTCGCCCTGTACGAGGAGGCCGTCGCGCTGGACCCTGCGTTCGCTCTGGCCTGGGCCCGGCTCTCCATGGTCTGCGGACGCCTGTACGTCAACAGCACGCCCACACCCGCGCTCCTCGCCCGCTCGCGGGAGGCCGCGGACCGGGCGCTCGCGCTCGCGCCGAACCGTTTCGAGGGGCACCTCGCCTACAGCTCCTGGATCGGCGCCGCGCGGCGCGACCCGGGTGAGGAGCTCGAAGCTCTCGCGAAGGCGCAGCGTCTCGCCCCCGCGAACGCCCAGGTCCTCACGGCCGTGGCGCTCCAGGAACAGTCGCTGGGCCGCTGGGACGCGAACCTCGAGCACCTCCGGCAGGCCGAACGCCTGGACCCGCGATCCGTGCTCACGACGCGCCGGCTGGCGTTCGCGTTCCTCCTTCTCCGCCGGTATCCGGAGGCGCGCGCCTCGATCGACGAAGGGCTCGCGTTCGCGCCCACGAACCTCGTGCTCCTCGAGCTCGGGATCCTCACGTCTCTCGCTCAGGGCAACCTCGCCGAAGCGCAGGCCGCTCTGAAAGCCGTTCCCGAGGGCGTCTCTCCCAAAGCCCTCATCGCCCATCTCGTGCACTACGACGACCTCGCCTGGGCGCTCGACGCCGACGCGCGAAAG
>CAZXSG010000893.1:0-2616 GCA_964643185.1 uncultured Holophagales bacterium | reverse complement strand
AACCGCCGCGGCTCCGGCCCTCGCCGCCCTCCTGGTACGCGACGCCTTCCGACGCCAGATCGCCGGCCGCGAAGGACGCGTCGGCCGAGGCGTCGAAGGCCGCGGGGTAGAGCCCCATGCGCACCTCACGCACGAAGTACGGCAGCGCGATGATCACGAGAACGAGCGCCGTCACGCCCCAGAACACGCGCGCCGCGATCGCGAGCTTCCCCTCCTTCGCGAGCACGACCAGCGCCGTCGCCGCCACGAGGAAGAACCATACGGCCTGCGGCGCGCCCCGCTCGCCGTAGCAGAGGACGAGCGTGAGAAGCGCGAGAACGCCGGCGGCCTTGCTCACGAGCCGAGCCGTCGCGACCGCGACCACGAGCACGAAGAAGAACGCGAAGAGCGTCCAGCGCGAGGTCCACGCGCCGTGCGCGCGGTCGGTGCCGGGCGCCGCGAGGAGCCGCCAGCCCGGCGGCAGGTAGAGCGTCGTGCCGAGGTTCGTGACGTCCACGCTCCAGCCCACGGCCGGCAGCTCGGCCTTCCGCGGCACGGTGGAGTCCGCACCCACGGAAACCTGAATCGTGCGGAGCTCCACGCCGGGTCGCTTCGTCTCCGGGCTCGCGGTGATCACCTGATCCTGCCCGGCCACGCTGGCGCGGCCCAGCTCACCGGGCGCGGCGAGATCGAGGCGCGAGGTTTTGCCCACGGTGCCGGTGAACGAGTCGCGCACCGCGAGCGACGCGCCGTCGAGCGCGAGCCACATCGAGCGGCGGAGCGCGATCTGGTCGGGCGCCAGCTCGGGCTCTCCGCGCCGCGCCTCGCGAATCGAGAGCGCCTCACCGGGCGCGAGAAGGTACGTCGGGAAGCGGCGCCATTCTTCGGGGAGGTCGGTCCGCGACGCGTCCATGCCCGTGCCGCCGGAGATCTCCACCTGCCGGAGCAGCTCGTTCGACTCGAACACCCAGATCTCCTGGTCGGGCCACGGAGCGGGCGCCTTTGGCGAGGCGACGGACTCGGGCTTGCCCGAAAGGCGGGCGCCGATCGAAACCGCGAACTTCCCCGCCCGCACCTGGACGCGCAGCGCGCCGTCCTTGTCCACGCGCGCCGCGGCGTCGCCGTCCACCGAGATGGGCACCGCGCCCTCGGGGAGCATGCCGGGCAGCGTGATCTCGCGGGCCTTGCCCGAGACCTCGAGCTCGACGCGCGTTTCGAGGAAGAGGGGGATTCCGTCGCTCAGCTTGCGGAACACCTTCAGGCGGAGCGCGTCCTCTTCTTCAGCGGCCTCCGAGCCACGCGAAAGAAGGAGCAGCGCGCCATCCCGCCCGGGAAACGGCACGGCCTTGCCGTCGACCGTGAGGTCCACGGGCGCGATCTCCTGCGAAAGGGGCAGCGAGTCGGGCAGGGCCTTCCATACGAAGCGGCCGTCGATGCGGTGCGCGCCGGGACTCACCGAGACGAACGGGCGCTCGCCCGATTCCGTCACCGGCACGGCCTGCCCGTCGACCTTCACGTCCTGCGGCCACGAGAGCGCGTGCCCGGGGAGCGGCACCAGGAGCGCGCGGTCAGCGACGAGATCCGAAGAGAACGTGCCGCCGGTGGCGTTCAGCGTGAGCGCGAGCCGCCCCGGCCAGTAGCAGCGAGGCTCGCCGCCCAGCCTCGGGCCGAGCTGCCCCTCGCGACCGTCGCGCGCCCCGGGGACCCAGGGGGAGAGCTGCTGGGGGCCCTTCCCCCGCGGGATTGGCTGGCCGATTCCCACGGACGCGGCGAACACACCGAGAACGGCCACGAGGATTCGAAGGCGGCGAAACGGCATTGCGAGATCCCCCAATGAGAAACCGATGCCGGGATTATCCCGGCCATCCCTTTAGACGGTGTTCGATCCCGATTCGATCCCGATGACGCTCATCCTCTTCCACTTGCCCGCGCGGAAGCGCACGAGCATCGCGATGCCCACCGCCGCCACGTAGGCCGTCGCGCACCAGAACGCCGCGAGCCAGCCGCCGCCGAGGTGAGTGGTGACGAACCAAGTGGGGAGGACGAGCACGAAGATCCCGGCGAGAGTCGCGGCGTAGAGCGGAAAGCGCGTGTCACCCGCGCCCTTCACGGCCGACGAGAAGATGACGGTCATGACGTCGAAGATCGAATAGAGCGCCACGAAGCGAAGCAGCCCCACGGCCATCGCCTCCAACGCCGGGAACCCCACCGGGTCGGCTCGGAGCGCGTACGGCGCGAGCAGCGCGCGGGGGAAGAGCACGTACACGAGCCCGCACGCGACCATGTAGGCGAACGAGAGCCCGGCGGCCGTCCACGTGGCCCGCTCCGCGCTCTCGGGCTTCCGCGCGCCCACGTAGCGCCCCACGAGCGCCGAGACGGCGATGCCCATGCCGAGCATCGGCATGAACACGATCATGTTGAGGTTGAACGAGATCCCGCTCGCCGCGAGCGCGTCCGTCCCGAGCCGGCCCACGAGGATCATGAAGATCGAGAACGCGAAGAGCTCCACCGAGAAGTGGAGGCCCGCGGGCGTGCCGAAGCGGAGCAGCTTGCGGAACAGCGGGCCGTCGAAGCGCACGAGGCTCGAGAGGCCGTAGCGCTCGCGGTTCTCCTTCTTCAGCAGGATCCAGAGCAGCC
>CAZXSG010000892.1:0-2624 GCA_964643185.1 uncultured Holophagales bacterium | reverse complement strand
CCGGGCCGCGGACGCCCGCTCGGTCGTGCTCGGCGACGGGGAATACCCGGCCCTGCTCGCCGAGATTCCCGACCCGCCGCCGGTCCTCTTCCTGAGGGGTCGCGCGCTCGCCGGCGAGCCGGCCGTCGCGCTCGTGGGGTCGCGGGCGGCCACCGCCGTGGGGCTCGAGACCGCCCGGTTCCTCGCACGGGGCCTCGCCGAGGCCGGCGTGAACGTCGTCTCGGGCTTCGCGCGGGGCATCGACACGGCAGCCCACGAGTCCGCCCTCGAAGCCGGCGGACCCACGGTCGCCGTCTTCGCGTGCGGCGTCGACGTCTGCTACCCGCGCTCGAACGCCGCGCTGCTCAGGAGACTGCTGCCGCACGGAACCGCCGTCTCCGACCACGTGCCCGGCACGGAGCCGCAGCCGTTTCACTTCCCGTGGCGCACCCGGACCATCGCCGGGCTCTCGAGCGTCGTCGTGGTCGTCGAAGCGCCCGAGAAGAGCGGCTCCCTCATCACGCCGCGCCTCGCGAACGTTTACGGACGCGACGTGGGCGCGGTGCCCGGCCCGGTGCTCACGCCGTCCTTCGCCGGAGGGAACGCGCTTCTCAAGGACGGCGCGATCCTGGTGCGGAGCGCCGCCGACATTCTTGCGGAGCTACCGGGGATGTTGAAGGGAACGCCCACCCAGGCCAGCCTTCCTCTCCTTTCCGCCGAGGCCTCGAGCGTCCACGACGCGCTCGACGCCGTGCGGGGAACGGACGCCGACGCGCTCCTCGCCGCCACCCGGCTGAGCCCGTCGCGGCTCGCCTCGGCCCTCGCCGAGCTGGAGCTCGAGGGGCTCGTCACGGCGCTTCCGGGCGGCACGTTTCTCCGCAGAGGCTGAGCTGTGGCTCCGCCCGTTCCGGGCTACGCACCCCGCCTCCCCTCGAGGTCCGACTTGACAGCCATGTCATGGTTTCACCCCCATGGCCAAGTCCCTCGTCATCGTCGAATCCCCCGCAAAAGCCGGCACGCTCGGTAAATTCCTGGGCAAGGACTTCACCGTCATGGCCTGCTACGGCCACGTGCGGGACCTCCCCAAGAAGGGCGTGTCCGT
Source organism: uncultured Holophagales bacterium (assembly GCA_964643185.1). Classification (GTDB taxonomy): domain Bacteria; phylum Acidobacteriota; class Thermoanaerobaculia; order UBA5066; family UBA5066; genus JAEUQS01. The sequence goes on along the minus strand of CAZXSG010000892.1, from coordinate 1,543 downwards.
GGACCGTGAGAACGGCTACGAGCCCACCTACGAGATCCTTCCGGGCAAGGAACGCACGTTCCAGGACCTGAAGAAGGCCGCCAAGAGCGCGGACACCATCTACCTCGCGGCCGACCCCGATCGCGAGGGGGAAGCCATCTGCTGGCACCTCCAGGAGATCCTCCGGCCCTCGGCTCCCAGCGCCGTCTTCCACCGCGCGCAATTCAACGAGATCACCAAGGCCGCCGTGACGAAGGCCGTCGCCACGCCGGGGCAGATCGACATGAGCCGTGTGAATGCCCAGCAGGCGCGCCGCATCATCGACCGGCTCGTCGGCTACGAGGTCTCCGACCTCCTCTGGAGCAAGGTCTGGCGCGGACTCTCCGCGGGCCGGGTGCAGACGGTTGCGCTCCGCATCGTGGTCGAGCGCGAGACCGAGCGGGAGGCGTTCGTCGCCGTGCCGTACTGGTCGGTGCCGGCCACGCTCGCCAAGAACGGGACGTCCTTTCCCGCCCGCGTCACCCAGTGGAAGGGCACGAAGCTCAAGTTCGACGGGAACGATCCGCGTCTCGCCAACGAGGCCGACGCGAACGCCGTCGTGACCCACGTGGCCGGGGCGGCCCTCACGGTGACGAGCGTCGAGGCCAAGGAACGCAAGCAGCATCCGGTGCCGCCGTTCACGACCTCGAAGCTCCAGCAGGGCGCGGCGCGCGTTCTCGGGTTCACGGTGCGCCGCACGATGCAGGTCGCGCAGCGCCTCTACGAAGGCAAGACGATCGGCGACCGGGGCACGATCGGTCTCATCACCTACATGCGTACCGATTCGACGCGCACCGCCGAGGAAGCGCTCGTGGCGGTGCGTGAGCACATCGCGAAGGCCTACGGGCCCGGCGCGATGCCCGAGGAGGCGCGGCGCTTCAAGCAGAAGAAGGACGCTCAGGACGCCCACGAAGCGATCCGGCCGACGTCCCTCGATCTGCCCCCTGAGCTTGTCGCCCGGTACCTCCAGCCCGAGGAGCTCAAGCTCTACGACCTCATCTGGAAGCGCTTCGTGGCCTCCCAGATGACGCCCTCGATCTCCGACGTCACGAGCGTCGAGATCGAGGCCGCGCGGGCCGGGTCGAAAGACGTCGCCGTGCTGCGCGCCGCGGGCTCGGTTCTCAAGGACGCCGGCTACCTCCGCGTGTACGGTCAGGTCGCCGACGCCGACAAGGACGAAACCCCGCCGGCCGAAGGCGAGGAGGGCGAAGGCACAGACAAGGTCCGCCTGCCGCAGCTCGCCGCGGGCGACGTCCTCGCGCTCGGCACCGTCACGGCCGAGGGGCACGAAACCCAGCCGCCCCCGCGCTTCAACGAAGCGTCGCTCGTGAAGTTCCTGGAAGAGAACGGCATCGGCCGGCCCTCCACGTACGCCGAGATCCTGCGCAAGCTGGAGGCCCGCGAGTACGTCCGCAAGAAGGACAAGCGCTTCACGCCGACGATGCTCGGACGCATCATCGTGGACCTCCTGCGCGACGGCTTCGACGACTTCTTCCAGACCGAGTACACGGCCCTCATGGAGGCC